>CAIUOU010000205.1 GCA_903900845.1 uncultured Opitutia bacterium | reverse complement strand
GTTCTTTCGTGACTCCCAAGTATCCCGTGCGCGTCCTGCGCCTCAGGCCAGGATGGCCTTCACGACATGGCCGTGCACGTCGGTCAGGCGGTAGCGGCGGCCTTGGAAGCGGTAGGTGAGCTGCTCGTGGTCGATGCCGAAGAGGTGCAGGATCGTCGCGTGCAGGTCGTGGATGTGCACCGGGTCGCGCACGACGTTGTAGCCGTACTCGTCGGTCTCCCCGTGCACGATTCCGCGCTTCACGCCGCCGCCCGCCATCCAGATGGAGAAGCAGCGCGGGTGATGGTCGCGTCCGAAATTTCCGGCCGTCATGATGCCCTGGCAGTAATTGGTGCGGCCGAATTCGCCGCCCCAGACGACGAGGGTGTCATCGAGCATGCCGCGGGCCTTGAGGTCCGCCACGAGCGCGGCCGAGGCCTGGTCGGTCTGCTGGGTCTCGCGGCGCAACGCGCCGGGTAGCCCGCCATGGTGATCCCAGTCCTGGTGGTAGAGCTGGATGAAACGCACGCCGCGTTCGGCGAGGCGCCGTGCGAGGAGGCAGTTGTAGGCGTAGCTGCCGGGGGTGCGCGCTTCGGGTCCGTAGGAATCGACCACGTGCGCGGGCTCGTCCTTCAGGTCGGTCACCTCCGGCACGCTGCTCTGCAGCCGGAACGCCATCTCGTAATTGGAAATGCGGGTGGAGATCTCAGCGTCGGCCGTGCCGGCGAACTGGTGCTCGTGCAGCTCGCGGAGGCGGTCGAGGGCGAGGCGACGGTTTTCCGCCGAGACCCCCGCCGGGTTGCCTAGGTAAAGCACCGGGTCGCCGCCCGAGCGGAACCGCACGCCTTGGTGCCGGGCGGGCAGGAAGCCCGAGCCCCAAAGGTGCGACATGAGCGGTTGGCCCTTCTTGTCCTTGGTCAGCAGCACCACGAACGAGGGGAGATTCTCATTTTCCGCGCCCAGCCCGTAGTCGAGCCACGCGCCGAAGCTGGGCCGGCCCGGGATCTGTGAGCCGGTCTGCATGAAGGTCACACCCGGTCCATGGTTGATCGACTCGGTGTGCATCGAGCGGATCACGCAGAGCTCGTCCGCCACCTTGCCGAGGTGCGGCAGCACTTCGCTGAACGCGTGCCCGCTCTGGCCGTGACGAGTGAAAGCGAAGGGCGAGCCGGCGATCGGGATCGAGCTCTGATGGGCCGACATTCCCGTGAGGCGCTGGCTGCCGCGCACGGAGTCGGGCAGTTGCTCGCCGTGGCGTTGGTTGAGCAGCGGTTTCGGGTCGTAGAGGTCGAGCTGCGAGGGCCCGCCGGATTGGAAAAGGTAGATGATTCGCTTCGCGCGCGGCGCGAGGTGGGTGCGGCCTAGCACGCCCGCCACCTTGACACCCTCGGCGCGCGCGGCCGGGTTGAGCAGGCCGGCGAGCGCGACGCCCCCGAGGCCGAGCGCGAAGCGGTTCAGACATTCGCGGCGGCTCAGGAGGTGCGAGGCTTCGCCACCGGTGCAGACGGGTGGGATTGGCGGGGGATTCATCGGCGGCGGTTCAGCGTTTCACCACGAACGCATCGTGGTTCATCAGGGTGTTGATTGTCACGGCCAGCGCCGCGACCGCCGGCGCGGAAAGCCCCCGGTCGGGCGGCGCGTCGCCGATCTCGAGATGGCAGTCGGCGTCGCCGGGGTGGCGGTTGAACCATGCCCGTTGCTCGTCGTGGAGACGGGCCACGATGCGGCGCTCGGCGGCGTCGGGCGCGCGGCCAGTGAGGCGCGCGAAGGCGGCTTCGAGCATCGCTTCGCGGTCGCCGGAGTACTCGCGCAGCAGACGTTCGGCGAGCACCCGGGACGCCTCGACGAACTGTTTGCCATTGAGCAGCACGAGCGCGTGCAGGGGGGAGTTGGTGGTATCGCGCCGCACGACGCAGACCACGCGTTTGGGCGTGTCGAAGGCCTCGAGCACGGGCGCGGGGCCGTTGCGGCGCCAGAAAGTGTAGAGGCTGCGACGGTGGAGGTCCTCCCCTTTGCCGGCCGGGGCCGGCTTGAAGGACTCCGGCAGGTCATAGGTGAACACCGGCGGCCCGCCGATCCGCTCGACGAGCAGGCCGCTGGCCGCCAGCGCGTGGTCGCGGATCATCTCGGCCGCGAGGCGGTGGCGCGGACCGCGCGCCAGGAGCGCGTTATCGGGGTCCTCGGTCATCACCGTCCCGGGCGCGAAGCTCCGTTGGCGGTAGGTTTGGGAGGTGACGATCCCTCGCAGCAAGGCCTTCACGTCCCAGCCGGTGCGGACGAACTCGTGGGCCAGCCAGTCGAGCAACTCGGGGTGGTCGCCGCGATCGCCCTGGCTCCCGAAGTCCTCCGGTGTCTTCACCAGGCCGCGGCCGAAACAGGCCTGCCAGAAACGGTTCACGGTCACCCTCGCCAGGAGCGGATGGTCGGGCTGCGTGAGCCAGCGCGCGAGGCCGAGCCGGTTGCGCGGCGCGCCGGCGGGGAAGGGGGGCAGCGCGGCCGGCGTGTCGGGCCCGACCTCCTCGCCCCGTTGGTCATATTCCCCGCGGCGAAGGAGGTAGGCCGGGCGCGGCCGCTCCGTGTCGCGCATCACCATGATCTCCTTCACCTCCTCGTCGGCCGCGGTGAGCGCAGCGCGCGCGGTCCGAAGCGCGGCGGCTGCCTCGCGGACATGGCTGTCGTGGGCGGCGAGGTAGGTCTCGAGCAGTGCGGCGCGCGCGGCAGGGCCGGCGTCGGCGCGGAGAGTGGCGAGCGCGCCCGGGAAGGCGAGCTCGCGCGCCTCGGCCGAGGAAAGGTCGCGGTTGAAGACCCGTAGTTCATCGACGAGCCCGCCCTTGAAACCGCGGTCGCGGAAACGTTCGCCGAGGGCGATGACTTCCCCTCCGCCGCCGACGATGTCCTTGGTCAGGTGGTCGCGGATGACTTCGGTGGGCACGGGTTCGCCGTCGACGAGGATCCGGAGGCCGGCCGCGCGGCCGGAGCCGTCGTGGGTGACCGTGACGTGCCGCCACGCGCCCACGCTGAGCGGCGTGGTGGCGCGCACTGAGACCGCGTTTCCCGGCCAGAAATGGATCAGTGACCACTTCAGCTTCCCGTGCTCGATCAACAGCTCGTAGCCGCGGCTGCCGGAATCGGTCCACGCCCGGGACCGGTGCATCACGACCGCGCGGTCCTTCACCTCGGGGGTCTGGATCCACAGCGCGACCGAGAACGGCTCGTGGCGGCGGAAATTCCCCAGCGGGGTGTTCACGACGTGGTCACCGGTGAGACGAAGCGCCCCGCCGACGCGGCCCGGCACCGAAACGTTGTCCCGACCCGTGGTGGCGAAGTGGGCCGGGTCGATCGCGCTCGCAAAGCGCTCCGGGCGCCCTTTCGCAGC
>CAIUOU010000204.1 GCA_903900845.1 uncultured Opitutia bacterium | reverse complement strand
GTTTCCAGGGAAGTGTAGGGGGTGGCCGTCGTCACGAAGACTTTGTCGCTGCCCGCGGGAACAACCATCGCGGAGCTCATTAGGCGGGAGGAGCTCATTTGGGGTGTCGCGAGGGTGCCCGTCGCGGTGAAGCGGGCCGCTCCGGGCACCAATGAGGCGCCGTACCGGTTGAAGGTTCCCGCCACCCAGACGCTACCGTCCGAAAGTGGCACACCGGAGGTCACGGTGGACGAACGCCCCCAGCCACCCGTCTGGAAAGAGAAGTCGGGCGTGCCATCGGCGGCGAAACAGGCGATGCCATTATGCGCCAGCGACACCGGGGAGCCGTCGGCACCCGCCACACTGACTTGATCAGCCACGAAGTAACGTCCGTCGGACGCGCGACTCACCCAGAATGCCTCCTTGCCGAAGGCGCGGCTCACGAAGGTGCTGTCGCGCGTGCCGTCGGTATTCAAACGGACCAGACGGTCCGAAACCGCCACAATCCGGTCGTCCGTCAGGATGACGCCGTGACGCAGGCGGATCCCCACGGCGGTGTTGATACCAACCTCGCTCCGCAGCGGCCGGGCGTAGGTCCCATCCAGGGCGCCGGCGGTCGTGAAGCGGATCGCCATCATGGGGTTCGCGGAAGTCCCCCTCGCGGTGGAGCGGAAGTCACCGAGCACCACCGCCTTGCCGTCCGACTGGATCAGCACGGCGCGCGCCTGCGAACTGCCGAAGCCCGGTATGGAGGCGGGATCCGCGAAGGCCGTGTCGACCGCTCCGGTTGGGGAAACGCGCGCCACGTTCACGCGCGGCGTGCCATTCACGGAGGAGAACAAACCGGCGAGATACACCAGGCCCGAGGAATCAACGACGGGGGGCGAGAAAAGGACCGCGGTCGGATTAAGCGCGACGGAGAAGGAGGAATCGAGGGTTCCGTCGGTGTTAAGCCGCAGAATCGAGGGCGCAGCCTTCGCCAGGGCCTCGTTCGGGGCGGTCTCCTCCAGGCCATCTGTGGACGCCACCAGCACTTTGCCGTCAGCTTGGAGAGTAATGAAGCGGATGCCGCGAGCGAATCGCGGCGCGACGAAGGAGCCGTCGACCGCGCCGTTCGATGAAAAGCGGACGACCGAATCGGAGTCCCCCACCCTCACGGCCGCCAGCAGTCGACCGTCCGCCAACGGTACCACGTGGCTGACCGCACGGATCCGCCGGTCGACCTGGAAAGAAGTGTCGAGGGATCCGTTGAGCTCGTTCAGACGAGCCAGCGCTCCGATGAGGCGTCCTCCGACCATATCGGGACTCCGGTCGTTAACGGACCAGGGCACATAAACTTTCCCCGCGGCGGCATGCACGGTCCGGGCTGGTGCCTGCTCCGCGGAGACTGCGGGGAACTGCTCCCACAACACGGCGTCGGCCGGGAGAACCCGGATGGTCACCGGCACGCTCACCGTCACACCGACCGCATCCGTGGCAGTGACCGTGTAGATAGCGGCGGCGACGGATTTGGCCGTGACGCTGAAATCGTCGAGATGGTTGGAGCCCGCCGCCACGGCGGTGGCGATCGTGCTGTTGGCGAAAACCTCATGGAAGAATCCCCGGCTGGAGCTTCCGGCCCAGGTCGTGGAAGCGAGCGTGAGCAGATCGGTGTACGAAGTGCCTCCGTTGGTACTGTAGGCGCCCTTCAGCGTGCGCGTCGCGGCATCCCACGAGAACCGCAGTCGCACCCCTTCGCCCGATGAGATGGTCGCGACCGGCGAGCTCGCCAGCGCGATGCTGGAGCTCTCACCCCTGACCGTGATTCCACCCGAGGAGCGCGTCACCATCATCGCCGCCCAACCTCCGTCGGAAGCGGCCTGCAGGCCGACGGAGGAATACTCGCTTCCCGTGACTGCCGCCGTGTTTGTAACCGTGACATCCGACTGCCAGCTGGTCGCGAAGCTGGCGCTCGTGCGCGTGATGTTGGCGACTTGCGGATCACCGTCCCAGCGCCGGAAATGACTGCCGTCCCCGGCGCCCTTGCTGAAGTCGAGACGACCCGCGGTCGTATTCACCGACAGCAATCCGTTGGTCGTTCCCGAGCCAAGCGTGCGGTAGGAAGAGGGCCACTTGGAGGAAAGGTTGTCCGCGGCGAAATTATCCGAACCCACGAACAAGGGAACGGAAGTGCCGCCGCCTACGGTTCCGGTGATCTCTCCCGTGGAGGCGTTCAGGGACAAACCGGCGGGCAAGGCTGGGGAGACAGAGTAGGTCAAACTCCCCGCTCCGCCGTTCGCAATCACAGGCTTGAAGAGCGGCACGGTCGCTCCGGCCGTCAAGGTGCGGTCGGAAATCACCGACGAAGCGGCGGGTTGCGACAGCGTGGCGATCGCGCCGTTGAATCCACCGGCCACGTAACCCTTCGGCGTACGGACAATCGCGCGGAAAAGGCCCGAGAACTGGGAAGTTTCCGCGGTCCAGGTCGCGCCGCCATCGGCGGAAATCAGCATGGTGCTGGTGCCGCCCACCGTGCGGAAGCGCCCATCGGCATAGGTCATGCCACGAATCGTGCCGGTGAAAGGAACATTCACCCGCGACCAAGTCGCTCCGCTGTCCGTGGACCGCATAAGAATGGAGGAGGCCCCGTCCCAACCGCCGGCGACGAAAGTGCCCGCTCCGTTGCCGGCAACCGCCTCCAAACTGACCGAGGCACCCGTGTTCACCAAGGTCCAGGCCACCCCGTCCGCCGAGGTGAAGGCGGTGCCGTTGTCACCGGTGAGCACGAAGCGTCCGCCCGCGGCGGTCGCGGCACGCACGGCCGCGGTGGAGCCGCCCGGCTTATCGACGGCGGTCCAGGCATCAGCGCCGGAACTCAGCGCGGGATTCTTGGCGTGGTAGATCTTACTACCGGCGCCGGCGGTGACGAAGCGTCCGCTGACCGAGTCGTACGCCACCCCCGCGAGAAAGTGCGGTCCGTCGATATCCACCCGCGACCACGTGCTGCCGGAGGCACCACCGGAGAGATTCGAGCTGAAGATGTACCCCTTGCCGGCACCGGCCGTGGTGTTGTCGTTTCCGCCAATCAAGACGAAGGAGCCGGCTCCTTGGACCGCGCCATAGACGCGAGTGCTGCCGGGGATCACCGCCGAGTCCTGCCCGAGATTCGCCCGCGCCCAACCCGTTTCATGGTTGGCGGAAAAATAAACCTGGCCCACCTGTCCCGCCACCAAGGTCCCCACCGTCCCCGTCGCGGCCGCGAACATCTCGCCGGGGAAGGTCAGGCCGCCCGTGAAGTTTTGCCACGTTGCACCTCCATCCGTCGAACGCGCGATCCGGCCTAAAGTGCCCACCGCGGTGACGGCTCCTGCCGCAAACGTTCCACCGATGAATTGCGGACTGTCAGGTAGAGAGGGGGACGAAACGGCGGTCCAGGTGACGCCGTCGTCGGTCGAACGGGTAACGTATCCAATGTAAGTCGAGGAGTAATTCCCCCCCAGCGCCACCCAGCCCGAATCCGTCGCAATAACCCGGTTCCAATCCACCGCCGTGCCGGGTGAAGGTGCAGGCACCACTTCCGTCCAACTCGTGCCGTTCGTGGAACGCAGGATCTTGGAGGCACCCGCCACCAGCGTGGTGGTGACCGCGCCTGTCGTGCGTTGCTGGATGTCGTAAAGAGCGGTGCTCCCCGCCGGCTGGGTGACGGTCCAGGAAGTACCATTCGAGTCTCCGACCAGCACGTGTCCGCCCAGGGACACCGTCATAAAACCTGAAGAGGTCGCGATCACGCGTTCAAGCGTGGAGGTGAACGCCCCATCACCGATGTTCGCGGCCGGCACGCGCGTCCAAGTCATGGCGTCGGCCGAGGTGTAGATGGCACCGTTGGAACCCGTGACCACCCACGTCGTCGCGTTGCGCGCCACACCGTAAAGGGTGACGGCTTCGCCCACATTGCGGACGCTTCCACTCTCAAGGTCGGAAGAGATGACCAGGCTGCCGTTGGATCCCACCGCTACGAACTTTGAGTCGGCGAAGACCACGTTGGTGAACAACGTCGGCATGAGTTGAGTCACCGGTGTCCAGGCTGAACCGTCCGTCGAGGTCAGAACGGTGCCGGCCCGCCCCACCGCCGCATAGCGCCCCGCCCCGTAGGCCACCGCCCACAGATCATTACCGGTCGTGGTCGGATTGCGCCACGTCCAGACGTCTTCCGTCGCCAAGCGCAAGGCGGCGGAAATGGAGTTCACCGTCGTGGTACCGTCCGAAACGGTGACCATGTAATCGCCGACGTCGGCCGAGCTCACCAACGGAAGGTACAGTCCCGAGCTGTTGCCCCCGACGTTAACCGTGTTTCCTCCAGCGGTGCGCTTCCACTGGTAGGAATAGGTGCTGCCCACCGCACCTCCGCCCACCGTGACAAAGAAGAACTTGGATTGTTCGGCCGAGATCACGTCGTGAGCCGGCTGGGTGCTGATCGTGAGCGGGATGGTGTAGGCGAAGTCCGCGCTGGTGCCGACGGGCGTGGTCACCACGACCGCGCCGCTCTTGGCGGTCGTAGGCAGCGTCACCTTGATCGTACCCGCGGCGCTGTCGTAGGAAAACGTGGACGCAGAAACGCCTCCGAATGAGACCCGGGTGACACCGTCGAGGTTGGTGCCTGAAATAGTGACGCTGGACCTTGGGGCGGCATTGGCCGGCGAAATGCCGGAAACTGCCTGGCCAAAGGCCAACAGCGAGGAGAGCAGGAACAGAACGGACAGGCGGAGCTTCATGGGCGGAATGCGGCAAGGCGCGTTTAACTCGAATCTTAGAAGAGGTGATGACCAGCGGGGACTCGGTCCGCCACGAGAACACAAAATAGGGCAGGAACTAGGATTTTCAGGGGCGGATGGCCGCTGCTCGAGGAGCGAAAGCATCCTATCACTTGATACAGTCAACACCCGCTTTAGGCCGGCAGAAGTCGACCGTCGCATTTAAGCGCAACACGGGAGTGCATTACACCCGCAGTTTTTCCTCACTCCGCCCGCGACGGCAGCCGGGCGCCTTGGGCGCGGAGTTCGGACTCCAGGCGGGAGCGGAGGGCGCGGGTGCGGGTGGGATCGGCGGTCGATAGGTCCCGTTGTTCGGAGGGGTCCGCGGCGAGGTCGTACAGTTCGTCGCGGTTATCCTCGTAGAAATGGAGGAATTTCCAGCGGCCGACGCGCAAGGCGGAATGCGGGCGGGTTTGGCTCACCGCGAAATCATCGACGCCGATCGCCGGACGAGCCGCCGCATAACCCGTCTCCGGGTGGTAATAAGGAAAATGCCAAGTGAGGGCGCGGTCAGGATCAGCCTCCGCCGAACCCAGCCAGAGCGGCAAAACGTCGCGGCCGTCGAGCGCCACG
>CAIUOU010000203.1 GCA_903900845.1 uncultured Opitutia bacterium | reverse complement strand
GCCGGCGAGCCCGCCACCGGTCTGATCGTCGGCCGCGTGCTCAACGCCACCAGCGGCAATTATCTCAACAATGCGCGCGTGACGATCGACGGCACGCGGGCGGAGGCCTACACGGACGAGAGTGGTGATTTCCGTCTCGGCCCGGTCGCGGCCGGCACGGTCCGCCTCACGGCGGCTTTCTCGGGCCTGGGTTCGCGGAGCGTGACGCTCACGGTGCCGGGCGGCGGCACGGTGCGGCACGAGTTCGAGCTTGCGCTCGAGGGTGGAGAGGCGGGCCGGGGCGGAGCCGCCGTGCTCATGGACCGGTTCACGGTGCAGGCGAGCGAGCTCACGGCGCAGGCGGTGGCGCTGCAGGAGCGGAAGAACGCGCCGAACATCAAAAACGTCGTCGCGATCGAGGCGGACATGGGCGAGGGGAACGTCGGAGAATTCCTCAAAGCCATCCCGGGACTCGCGCAGGATCTGAACCCGCAGTCGCCTTCGTTCGCCTCGATTCGCGGCATGCCGAACAGCGGCACGCTTGTCACCACGGATGGCGCCGAGGTCGCTACCTCCGGCATCTCGGGCCGCGCCGTGGACCTCGGGCTTGCCGCCACGGGCAACATCGATCGCATCGAGGTGAGCAAGGTGCCGACGCCCGACATGCCGGCCAACGCCGTCGGCGGCAGCATCAACCTGATCAGCAAGAGCGCTTTCAGCCGGAAACGGCCGCTGCTCACTTACAATGTCTTTGCCACGGGGACGACGCGCGATGGCTATCGCAGCAGCGGCCTCGGGTCGCTGTGGGGCCGCAGCGAGGGTCCGGACGCGAAGTCGGACATGAGTCGCATCAACCCCGCCTTCAACCTTTCGTACCTGCGGCCGGTAAACGACTCCCTCGGGCTCACGTTTTCACTCAGCCACTCGAATCGCTACACCGACTGGGATTTCCGCCGGCCGACCTGGAACAAGGTCACGGGCCTGAAGACGGCCGACAACTTCAACGCGCTGCCGTTTGGCGAAGAGAAATTCCTGCTGGCCGCCAAGGCCGACTGGCGGCTCGGGCATCACCAGTTAAGTGCGAGTGTGTCGTATTCGACGCAGGACATCTTCACGCGGCAGTTCCCGGTGGTGACGACCTTCGGCGCCGGTGTCACCGGCGATGGCACGTTCACGCAGGGCGCGACGACCGGTGTCGGCTCCGTGACGATGTCGCCGTCGGGCAACAACCAGGACAAACGACTCAGCCTGGTGTCGGTCGGGCATCGCTATCTCGGGCAGAGTTGGACTAGCGACGTCAGCGCGAGCATCTCGAAGTCGCGCTTCAAGTTCAGCGACATCGCAGACGGGTTTTTCAGCAGCATGAGCGCCAACCTGACTAACCTGGTGTTGCGGCAGGACTTCCGGGACCCCGAAAACACGCGGATCCCGGCGGTGACCGCGTTCAGCCGCACCGGGGCGCCGGTGGACGTCTACGACGGCAACCAACTCACGGTGAACACGGCGGGGAGCGCGGCGCAGATCATCGACGACGAAGTGAAGCGGGCCGGCTTCAACCTGTCGCGGGACTTCGGGCGCTCCTTTCCGCTGGTGCTGAAGGTCGGCGTGGCGATCAACCAGAAGCGGAACGACATCGCGGCCGGGGCGAAGACCTGGACCTTCACGCCGCCCGGCGGCACGCCCGGGAAACTGGCTGCCGGCCATGACCTGATCGCGGAAAAGTTTTCTTCGCTGAGTCGGTTCACCGACATCAACGGCCGGGCCGTTCGGATCAACTTCCTCAGCCTGTCGAAGCTGAAGGCGCTGTATGATGCGAACCCCGCGTGGTTTGTGCTCGACCAGACCAACGCCCACATCAACGCGGCCAATGCGAGCAAGGAGATCGAGGAAACGATCAAGTCCGCCTACGTGCGCGGCGATCTGAAGCTGGTCGACAACCGGTTGTGGCTGGCCGGCGGCGTGCGCTTCGAACGGACGGAAGACGAAGGGGCCGGGGTGTTGAACGACATCCGGCTGACCTACCAGCAGGACGCCAGCGGCCGGTTGATCGTCGACGCGGCGGGCCGGCCGATCAAGGTGACGACCAACGCGCTCGAGAATGCGAAACTGCAATACACGTTGAAGGGTTCGCGCGGGGAGAACGCCTACCACGGATTTTATCCGAGCCTCAACGCGAGCTTCAACCTCACGCCCCGGCTCGTGGCGCGCGCCGCTTATGCCCGCACGATCGGTCGGCCGAATTTCCCCGAGATCATCCCCGGGCTGACCATCACCGATCCCGGCGCCGTCTCGGGCAACCGCACGATCACGGCGATCAACGGCACGCTCCAACCCTGGACCGCGGACAACTACGACCTCACGCTGGAGCTGTACGAGGCCAGGGGCGCGACGGCGTCGGTGAGCCTGTTTCAGAAGCAGATCACGGGCTTCTTCATCACCACGCGCACACCGGCCACGCTTGAGGGCCTCGGTGCGTTCGGCCTGGGCGACGACTACCTCGACTACGACATCATCACCAAGCGCAACGGTGGCGAGGCGAGCATCTCCGGGGTCGAGCTCGAGTACCGGCAGACCCTGCATTTCCTGCCGGGCTGGGCGCGCGGCGCGCAGGTGTTCGGTAACCTGACGAGCATGCGGCTGGGCGGCGCCAATGCGGACGACTTCAGCGGTTACACGTCGAAGACGGGCAACTGGGGCCTGAGCTTCACCCGGCCGCGGTTTGGCGCGCGGGTGGCGGTCAACTACACCGGACTGCGCCGGATGGCCACGGCGGCAGCCAGCGCGTCGGTGCGGCCGGGGTCGTACAATTATTATGCCCCGCAGACACGCATCGACGTTTCCGCCTCCTACATGATCAACCGGCGGGTGTCGGCGTACTTCGACATTCGCAATCTCACGGGTGTGCCGCTGCGACGCGGTACGTGGAGTCCGGATACGCCGCACTATGCGCGCCTCGACGTGCTGCAGTTCGCCGGCGCGATGTTCACCCTGGGCCTCCGGGGCCAGTTCTAAGCTCGGCCCCGCCGGCCGGGGCCAGCGATTCCGGCTTCAACCTAAACACCTTATCTCCATGCCTGATCTCACCTCCCCTCGTTGCGGTTTCATGTGGCTGATCCTCGCGGCGTTCGCCGCATCTTGCCCGTTGTGGGGCGGCGCGCCCGCGCCGGTCTCGGCGGCGATTACACGCTATGTGGCGATCGACAACGTCTGCGCCTGGCCGATGCTCGTCACTCTGCCCGACGGCTCGTTTGCCGCCGTGATTTTCAACCGCCCGAGCCACGGCCAGATCGAGGGCGATGTGGAGTGTTGGGTGAGCCGCGACGGCGCGTTCTGGGAAAAACGCGGCCATCCCGCGCCCAATGAACCGCACACGGTGCGCATGAACATCGCCGCGGGGCTCGCGCGCAACGGGGACCTGCTGGTGCTGTGCTCCGGCTGGACCGACGTGAAGCAGCCGGAACGGCCGAAGCAGGCCGCGTTTCGCGACGCGGTGCTTCCGATCTGGGTTTGCCGCTCGGCGGACGGCGGCCGCACATGGACCCAGCACAAGCAGTTTCCCGCCAACGAGGGCGGCTGGATGCCCTTCATTCCCTTCGGACCGATCCTCGTTGGCGCTGACGGCGCGCTGCACGTGTCCTGTTACGCGGGCGAGTTCGCCGACCCCGCCAAGAGCACCAAGACGAAAGGCTGGCGCGCCTGGCACTTCCGCAGCGATGACGACGGCCGCACGTGGCGGCGGACCTCGGTGATCGGACCGACCCACAACGAGACGGCGATCTTCCACCTGGGGGGACGCGATTGGCTCGCCGCGGCGCGCACCGATGCGATGGAGATTTTCCGCTCGACCGACGATGGCCAGACGTGGGGCGAAATGGTGCGCGTGACGGAGCGCAACGAGATCAACGGCCACCTTGCGCGTCTGCGGGACGGACGCCTTCTGCTGAGCTACGGCAACCGCGTGGCCGGGCAGTTCGGCGTGATGGCGAAGTTCAGCGGCGACGAGGGCCGAACCTGGGGCGCGCCGGTGCGTCTGGCGAGGAGCCTGGAGCAGGACTGCGGTTATCCCAGCAGCGTGCAGCGCGCCGACGGGAAGATCGTGACCGTGTATTACGCCAAGCGCGTGGAGAACCACGATCGCTACCACATGGGCGCGGCGATCTGGGAAGCGCCGGCGAAATGAGGACGGGTGCGTTCCGCCGGCGCGCGTCCTCCGGATCTCACTCCACGTTCAGCGTGAGCCGTCCGGTGCGGTACTCCTGGTCCCAGACGCGAAGGCAATCGGCGGTGAACTCCTCCACGCCGCGCGGATCGCCGCTCTGCTTCAGGAGTTCAGGCAGCCAGCGGTGACCGAAGCGCACGTGCTGGGTCTCGTCAGCAATGTCGTAGCGCACGAATTGCTCGCTCAGCCGGTCGCCCGCGCGCTGATGCGCCTCGACGCGACGGTGGCGGTAGGGGAACGCGTGCACCTCATTGCCCATCGTGAGCAGGCAGTACTGCACCGCCGGCGGAAACTGGCAGCGCCATTTCAGGATGTGCGTGTACTGCGGGGAACGAAAAGGATCCTTCCCGCGGCGCCGCATCCACTCGTAACCCATCAGCGCATGGCGGATCTCGTCGTACAGGTGCCGGGCCGCGTCGAGCTGGAACTCCCACGGCATCCCGCGCACGTGGTAAATCACCACCGCGACAGTCTCGGCCGCCAGAACCTCCGTGGAGTAGCGTTCGAACTCCTCCTCGGTGTGCGCGGCGTGCTCGTCCTCGGCCGGCATCGCCGCGAGGTCGGCCCCAAGCGTCGTGAACCTTTCATCCCGCGCCGCCTCCCGCGGGGGCGTGAACTCCAACCCCGCCGGGCAGGCTGCGGGATCATCGCCCCGCTTCTCCTCTCCCGCGATTCCTCCCGCGGCCGCCAGCAGGCGGGTGATGTGATTTTCCCACGTGTGGGCGCGCGCCGTCACGCGCCCCGCCTCCTCGGCCTCCGCCAGCAGGGGACGCACCCGTTCCTGCTCCGCACGCAGATCAAGCAGGATATGCCGCAGCGCGCGCACGCTCGGCAGATCGCTGTTGGGAAACGTCGCGGTCTCGTGGTTCTCGAGCGCCGCGATCAGGCTGGGTGCCACCACGCCGTAGTAGGCCCGCGCCAGTCCCTGCTCGTCGGGCGCATGGATAAGTTCCGCTGTCAGGCGCAGCAGCGCGGGATCAGCCGGTGCCTGGAAGGCCGGCGACTGGATCTCCCGCAGACGCAGGTAAAGCGCGTTAACGTGGAGCGAGTTTTCCCAGATGGTGCGCCCCGCCTCGCACTTCAGTTCGAAGCGTGCGATCCGCGGCAGCCAACCGGCGAATACCCGCATCGTCTCGTGCAGCACGTGGCGGTAGCGGTTCAACCGGACGCGATTCGTGTCGATATCGAGGTCGGGGACGACGGCCGGGGTCATGATGAGGTAGGTTGCGTTAACCAGCGCGGCGAAACGGCTTGAGGCGAGACAATGCCGGTCCGGACCGGACGCAAATCCGAGCTGGTTCACCACGGAGCCACCGAGGCACGGAGGGAATACGGCCTGAGCGACAAGAGAAACGTGGAAGACTGGGTAGGCCGCGGAAGTCTGCCCCCTGTTGCCTCCGTTACCTCCTGTTAAAAAAACGCCAACAGGAGGAAACCGAGGTAACGGAGAAGAGCTCGGGGTGCGGCTCACGGCTTCCGCAGTGCAAGGCGAGGACACGTGCTTTTGGCACGATTTTCCCGATCGCGCGATCGCCGCATGGATCTGCGCCATCCGCAAAATCCGCGGTTCAAGCTCGCCCCTTCGGGAACGCCTTCGGCGGTTCATTTGCCAGCATAGTCCGAGTCGCCGGACCCTGGCTACAAGCGAAGCCCACGTATTCGGGTCGACTCGTGTCCATCCATGGTCCGCTTCCCGCTTGAGCCTGCCGGGCGGCGAAGTTCGATGGGCGCGCATGCTCACCCCAAGCCCCGGGTCGTTTCGCGTCTGTTTGTTTCTTTTCGCCCTCGTCGCGGGTGCGACGCTTCCGGCCGCCGAGGAGGCTGCCGCGTCGCGCGACTGGCCGTCCTACCTCGGGAACTCCGCCCGCTCGCATTACTCCACGCTCGCGCAAATCCATCGGGGCAACGTTGCCGGGCTCCGGGTCGCGTGGACGTTCGACACCGGGGAGAAGGGTGAATTTCAATCCAATAATCTCGTGGTCGACGGGGTGCTCTACGCCGCCACGCCGGGTCGTCACGTCGTCGCGCTGGACGCCGCGACCGGGCGCCAGCGCTGGCGTTTTGATCCGAAATCGGAAAACGACGAGACGCTCGGGCGACGTTTGCGCGGGGTTATGTATTGGGTCGACGGCGAGGACCGCCGCATTTTCACCGCGGGCGCCACGCGGCTCTACGCGCTCGACGCCCGCACGGGCCAGCTGGTTCGGACCTTCGGGGAGAATGGCTCCCTCGCCCTCGGCACGGGCCTGCGTTCCGAGGGAAAGCCGGCCGTCGCCGGTCTTAATACCCCCGGTGTGCTCTGGCGCGATTTGCTGATCATCGGCGCGAATGTCGCCGAGAATGTGCCCGGCGCCGTGCGCGCCTTCGACGCCCGCACCGGCGCTTTGCGCTGGGTCTTTCATACGATTCCTCGGCCCGGTGAGCCCGGCAGCGAAACGTGGCCCGCCGGTGCGTGGCGCACCACCGGGGGCGCCTCTTCGTGGTCCGGACTCTCCCTGGATGAGCAGCGCGGCATCGTTTACGCCGCGACCGAGACCGCGGGCCCCGATTTCTGGGGTGGTCGCCGCTACGGGGAGAATCTCTTCGCCAACAGCCTGATCGCGCTCGACGCGCGCACCGGCCAGCGACTCTGGCACCACCAGTTGGTGCACCATGACCTTTGGGACCTCGATCTACCCGCGCCGCCGACGTTGCTCACCGTCAAGCACGGGGGGCGGCGCATCGATGCCGTCGCGCAGGGAACGAAGATGGGCCGCCTTTTCGTCTTCAACCGCGAGACGGGCGAGCCGTTGTGGCCCATCCACGAACGCCCTGCGCCAGCGTCGGAGATTTCCGGGATCCGAACCTGGCCGACCCAGCCGTTCCAAGAAAAACCGGCTCCGCTGATGCGGCAGATCTACTCGTCGGACGACGTCTCCGACATTTCACCTGCGGCGCGGCTGCACACCAGTGAGCGGCTGGCACGCGCGGGAGCTTTCGGTTCTTTTCCGCCGCCGCGCTGGACCGAAGCCATCCTCTTTCCCGGCTTCGACGGCGGTTTCGAATGGGGCGGATCCGCGGCGGACCCCGATGGGGTTCTCTACGCGAATCTCAACGAGATGCCGTGGGTCTACCAATTGGTGCCCACCAATCGTGAGGGATCCGCCATCGCACAACCCGAGCGCCAGTACCTCATTCATTGCGGTCCCTGCCATCGGCCCGATCAGGCCGGTGATCCTGCCAACGGTATTCCTTCGCTGGTGGGTCTAGCCTCGCGCCGCTCCCGCGAGGAAGTCGCGCGTCTGCTGGAGCAGGGCATCGGCCGCATGCCGCCGCTCGGCGCGGTCCCGGCGGCTCAACGCGGTGCGGTCCTCGATCATCTGTACGGTGTCGTGTCCGACGCCGGACCGGGGACGAAGAAGGGAAGGGCGACAGCAAAGAAAGGCGCGGCGTTAGGCGCGGAGGCGGATGATCCTCCCTACACGTTCGCCGGCTTCCGCCGCTGGCTCGACTCGGAGGGTTATCCCGCGATCAAGCCGCCGTGGGGAACGCTGAATGCGGTCGACCTCAACACGGGCGAACTCAAATGGAAGGTGCCGCTTGGCGAATACAAGGAGCTGACGGCGCGCGGCATCCCGCCGACCGGCACGGAAAACTACGGGGGACCGGTCGTCACCGCCGGGGGACTGATCTTCATTGGCGCCACCGCCGACGAGACCATCCGAGCCTTCGACAAAGAGACGGGTCGCGTTCTCTGGCAGGCCCCGCTGCCGTTCGGCGGCAACGCCACCCCCAGCACCTACGAAGTGGCAGGGCGCCAGTACGTGGTGATCTCGGCCGGAGGTGGCAAATCAGGGCGTCCCTCGGGCGGCATGATCGTGGCCTTCGCGTTGCCGGAGTCATGAGCCGTTGAGGGATACCGGAATCGCTCCGCGGATTGTCACCTCGGATGGAACCAGCGCTATCCCGCCACCACCACAACGTCGTTCAGCATGGCTTCCGAACAGCTCCGCGTTGGGTCAACCACGGATGAACACGGATAAACACGGATAAACACGGATCAGCGAGGCTTGGTGTAGCCGCGGCCGCCCGCCTCGGATCATGACGGAAAACATACCGCTGGGCTCCCCCGAACCGCTTCGCGGATTGTAACCACGGATAGCTCGGCCTCCGCGTACGCGGAGAGGGGCCGCAACCGTCTTCCGCGTCTCCCACGTTTCACCCGTCTTCCCGTTCAACCCCCGAATGCGCCTCATGGGCCTTTTCGCGGCCAACCGAACCGATGGCCGCAAAGCGTCGCAGGTGACGGGTGGCGGGTTCAATCCACCGATTGAGTTTGAACCGCGGATGACGCGGCGCGGCTCCAGTGCAATCGAGGTGCCGTGGGGCGTTTCCGAACTGCTCCGCGAGGGGGAAACCACGGAGGGACACGAATCGACCCGGATAAATGGGCTCGTTTGCAGCCGGTGTCCGCGGCCCCGACAACGGCCATGGTTCTGCAAACGGGAACGGCGGTTCGTTGACTCCGGCGTTTCGGCGATGACACCCGCCGCTGGGTCCCCACGCTGCGTCATCATTTCCCCGCCATGATTCGCTCCGCTCCGCGCTCCACGTTACTTTTCCTTTTCATCGCTACGATGGCCGCGGCTGCGCCCGCGCCGGTGCCATACACCATCAAGCTCGACGTGGTCACCGAGGGTATGAATGGCGACAAATGCTGGTTTCATCCGCGCGCCGGCGCGATTCCGGGTGCGTCGCCGACGGTTGTTCTCACGATGCAGCAGTGGAACACGAAGCGCAGCGATGTCTTCTATCCCGTCGCGTCGGGCGAGACGGTAGATCTCGGCGCGACGTGGACGCCGTTCGTCGAGCACGCGGCGACGCTCGGACGCCACCACCTCGACGCAAAGCGCGAGGAGGGTATTTGCGACTTCACGCCGAAGTGGCACGAGGCGTCGGGCCGGTTGCTCGGCACCGGCCACACGGTGTTTTACGATGACGACAAGCTGGTCGCGGTGCGCCCACGGCAGACGGTCTGGTCGGTCTACGATCCGGCGGCGAAGACGTGGTCGCAGTGGGATAAGCTGGCGATGCCGGCCGATCCGCGCTGGGGCAACGCGGGTGCCGGCAGCACCCAGCGGGTCGACCTGCCGGACGGCGACATCCTGCTTCCGGTCTACGCCAAAGAAATCAACGCCAAGGTGTATGCTTCGACCGTGGTGCGGTGCCGTTTCGACGGACGCACACTTCGTTACGTCGAGCACGGCTCCGAACTCTCGGTGCCGATCGATCGCGGCCTTTACGAGCCGAGCCTCGCGGCCTTCGGGGGGCGCTTTTTCCTAACGCTGCGCAATGATCAGGCCGCCTACGTCGCGCGCAGTGCCGACGGCCTGCGGTTCGAGGCGCCGCGGAAGTGGACCTTTGACGACGGCGCCGACCTCGGCAGCTACAACACGCAGGCGCATTGGGTGACGCATCAGGACGCCCTCTTTCTCACCTACACGCGGCGCGGCGCGAACAACGACAACATGGCCCGGGCCCGTCACCGGGCCCCGCTCTTCATCGCGCAGGTCGATCCTGACCGGCTAGTCGTGCTGCGCGCCACCGAGCGCGAGCTTGTGCCGAACAAAGGCGCGCAGCTCGGGAACTACGCCGTGGTCGACGTGAACGAGCGCGAGACGTGGGTCACGACCTCGGAGGGCATGGCTCCCGGAAACCCGGCCCAGTTCGGCGCCAACGCGCGCGTTTACGCGGCGCGGATCATCTGGGGAAAGCCCAACGCGGTCTGGAACCGGCATTGAGCTACCGGCGGGTAGTTTCAATCCGTCGACACGGAGCGCACGGAGAAAAAATCCGAGGGCACTGAGGTCAGGGAAGAGCGCGAGACGGCGTGCGTTTTGAAATTTATGGAGAATCCCCTGGCCCAAAAGACCTGCGATGTAGTTGCGGGTGTTACCCGGACGCTTCGGGAATGCCTTCGGCCTTCTAGCTTTCCCGCATGGTCCGGGGTCGGCGACCCCGGCTACAGGGAAGGATTTGCTTCACGAAGATCCGTGAGGGCGCCCTTGGCCGAAGGACCTGCGATGTAGCCGCGGCTGTAGCCGCGGATTTTCCGATTTTCCTCCTTCCAATGCCGCCCGATAGCGGCCCTCTCGGTCACCCGCCGAGGTATGTCGCGCGCAGGCGCGGGTCGGCGCGGAGGGCGGGGCTTTCGCCCTGCATGACGATGCGGCCCGTCTCGAGCACGTACGCACGTGAGGAGACCTCGAGGGCGAGGTTAGCGTTTTGTTCTACCAGGAGGATCGTGATCCCGTGGGTGCGGTTTATTTCCACGATCTTCTCGAAGATCGTCGAGATAAGGCGCGGCGCGATGCCGAGCGACGGTTCGTCGAGCATCAGGAAGCGCGGGTTACCCATCAGGGCGCGGCCGATCGCGAGCATCTGCTGTTCGCCGCCGGAAAGCGTGCCGGCGGTTTGCGTGAGCCGCTCCTTGAGGCGCGGGAACGTGGCGAAGACGAACTCGCGGTTGCGCTCGTCGCGTGCTGGATCGGTCGAGAGGTAAGCTCCCATCGCGAGATTCTCGGAGACGGTGAGGTTGGCGAAGATCATGCGGCCTTCGGGGACGTGACAAAGGCCGCGTGCGACGATGGTGTGCGGCGCGAGGCCGGTGATGTCTTCGCCGGCAAAGCGCACGGCGCCAGACTTCGCGCGCAGAAGGCCCGACACCGCGCGCAGGGTGGTGGTCTTGCCCGCTCCGTTGCCGCCGATGAGCGTCACGATTTCCCCGGTGTTGATCTCTAGCGAGACACCGGACAGCGCCTGGATGGCGCCGTAGGCGACGTGGAGATCGGTGATCTGCAGCATGGGAATGGACGGCGCGCTTAGTGATGCGCGAGCGAAGAACCGTGGTCCTCGCCGAGGTAGGCCTCGATGACCTTGGGGTCGGCGCGGATCTGGTCGGGTGTGCCCTCGGCGATCTTCACGCCGTAGTCGAGTACCGCGATGCGCTCGCAGCAGCCCATCACGACCCGCATGGAGTGCTCGACCAGCAGGATCGAGAGGTTGAATTGCCGGCGGACCTGTTGGATGAGGCGGATGAGCTCGACCTTTTCGGTGGGATTCATGCCGGCTGCGGGCTCGTCGAGGAGCAGCAGGCGCGGGCGCGTCGCGAGGCAGCGCACGATTTCGAGCCGGCGCTGCTCGCCGTAGGGCAGGCTCCGCGCGGGGGCGTCGCGGAAACGGCCGAGGTTGAAAATCTCGAGCAGTTCGTTGGCGCGGGCCGCGATCGCGGCCTCGTCGCGCCGGAACGCCCCGAGCCGGAGCAGCGCGTGGCCCGGGGCGGTGGTGCGGTGCAGGTTGCAGGCGGCGCGTACGTTATCGATCACCGACAGCGAGCCGAAGAGGCGGATGTTCTGGAACGTGCGGGCGATCCCGAGGGCCACGATATCGTCGACACCGAGCCCACGGAGATCGCGGCCGCCGAAGCTGATCCGGCCCGAGGTGGGGGCGTAGACACCTGTGATGAGATTGAAGACGGTCGTCTTGCCGGCGCCGTTGGGTCCGATCAGTCCGCAGAGCTCGCCCTCGTTCACGGCGAAGTCGACCGCGTTGACGGCGGTGAGGCCGCCGAAGCGGATGGTGGCTTGCTCAAGGCGGAGGAGTTCGGCCATGGCGGGTCAGCCGCGGGGGCGGCGGGCCGGGAATTGAAACAGTCCTTGCGGCCGCAGGAGCATGAGCAGCACGAGCAGCAGGGAGTACAGGATCATGCGGTACTCGGCGATCGGACGAAGCACCTCGGGCAGCACCGTGAGCAGCACGGCGGCGAGGATGACGCCGACCGCGTTGCCCATGCCACCAAGGATGACCATGACGACGATCTCGATGCTGCGCGTGAAGTCGAAGCCCGTGGGGGTGATGGTGAGCTTGAAGTGGGCGTAGAGCCCGCCGGCGACGCCGGCGAAGAACGCGGCCACGACAAACGCGACGATCTTGTAGCGGGTGGGGTTTAGGCCCACCGCGGCGGCCGCAATCTCGTCGTCACGCGTCGCAAGGAAACCGCGGCCATAGGTGGATTCGACGAGACAGTGTACGACGAAGACGGTGACGGCTGCGACGGCGAGCACCCAGACGAGGGAGGTGCTGGCAGGGATGGCGTTGAGCCCGAGCGCGCCGCCGAGGACCTCGATGTTCTGGAAGATGACCCGGATGATCTCGCCGAATCCGAGGGTGACGAGGGCGAGGTAGTCTCCGCGCAGCCGCAGCGATGGCACGCCGACCAGGAGACCAGCTAGAGCGGCGCAGAAGCCGCCGGTGACCAGGGCGGCGAGGAAGACGGCCCCTTGCGTGACAGGCCCGGCGGCGGAGAGCTCACCGACCAGTTTTGGCGCGACGAACAGCGAGACGGCGGAAGAAAGGTACGCGCCGACCGACATGAAGCCGGCGTGGCCTAGGGAGAACTGGCCGGTGTAGCCGTTCACCAGATTGAGCGAGACGGCGAGTATGATGTTGATCCCGATGCCCGTGAGCACGTCCAGCAGGTAGGGATCGAGTCCGCCCGGGAAATTGGAAAACCCGTAGGCGGCGACGAGACTGAGGAGAAGGGCGACGTGCGGCCGCGGCATGGCTTAAACCTTCTCGATGGTCGCGCGGCCGAGCAGGCCGGCGGGCCGGAAGAGCAGGATCACGATGAGAATGGCGAACGCGATGGCGTCCTTGTAGGTGGACCACTGGCTGCCGCTGACGAACGTCTCCACCACGCCGAGTAGCAGACCGCCGAGCGCGGCGCCTGGGATGTTGCCGATCCCACCGAGGATGGCGGCGACGAAGGCTTTAAGGCCGGGCATGACGCCCATCAGCGGGTCGATCGAAGGGTAGTTGAGCGCGTAGAGGACCCCGCCGGCCGCGGCCAGGGCGGAGCCGAGGCCGAAGGTGAACGAGATGACGACGTCGTTGTTCACACCGACCAGCTGGGCCGCGCGCGGGTTGAGAGATACCGCGCGCATCGCCATGCCGATCTTGGTACGGTGCACGACGAGCTCGAGGCCGATCATCAGCAGCACGGCGACGACGATCACGACCAGCTGGTTGGACGACAGCACTAGGCCGCCGAGCGTGAAGTTGGCGGAAGGCAGGATCGCCGGGAATGTACGCGGCGCGGCGCCGAAGAAAACCTGCCCGGAGTACTCAAGCAGCAACGAAACGCCGATGGCGGTTATGAGGACGTTGAGCGTGGGCGCGCCCCGCAGCGGACGGTAGGCTAGGCGCTCGATGAGCATGCCGAGCAGCGCGCAGCCGGCCATGGCCACTAGGAGCACGACGAGCCCGCCCCAAAGTGTGCCCTCGGGGACGATCCGCCCGGCGAAATAGCCGATGAACGCCCCGACCATGAAAACGTCGGAGTGCGCGAAATTGATGAACCGCAGCACGCCGTAGACCATGGTGTAGCCGAGCGCGATGAGGGCGTAGATCGCGCCAAGCGACAGTCCGTTGAGCAGCTGCTGGAGGAATTCGGCCAAAGGGATCGGGGGAGGTTGAAACCCCGCCTAGCAGGGTCAACTCCGCGGTGCGGACCGCACTCTCAGGCCGTAAGGGGGCAGGACGTAAGGGGACAGGCTGATGAGCGTTTAGGTGACCCGGCGCCGCCTTTAACGTACAACATCCTGAGTTTTTT
>CAIUOU010000202.1 GCA_903900845.1 uncultured Opitutia bacterium | reverse complement strand
TGATTCAGCCGGACGACCGGCCGATTTTCAGAAGAACCCGTCACGTTGATCGCACCGCCGGCGACCAGCAGCTTGCCGGCGTTCGCCCCCTGGGTTTGCAAGGCGAGGCCGCGAATCTGGCTGGAGGACGTCAGTGTGAAGCCGGAAGGAGTCCATCCGGTATCCACGGCGCCGTTCGGACTCAGCCTTGCAACAGCCGGACGCGCGACACCGTTGATCGTGGAAAAGATACCGCCGACGTAGATCCTGCCGGCCGGATCCACCACCGGCGGGGCGAAGATCGAGCCGTTCGTGCTGAGGACCGGCTGGATGAAGGAACCGTCGGGCGAGCCATCGGGATTGAGCCGCGCCATGATGGGAATACCGCCGTTGGCGCTGGATCCGGAGGTGGCGACGACCAGAAGCTTGCCGTCGGGCTGCAACGTCATGAAGCGGGGCGAGGTCGCGAAATGCGGCGACGCGTAGGAGAAGTCGCGGGAACCATCCGCGTTGAAGCGGAAGACCCGTGGGAGACTGAACCCCGTTTCCACTGACTCGTTGCTCGCGACGCCACCGACCAGTATTTTGCCGTCGGGGAGCGGAACAACCGGCCAAGCGTCGATCAGTGCGGTACCCAGGTTGAAGGACTCGTCCACCGAGCCGTCGGGCTTGAGACGGACCACCGCCCCGCGCAGCTGGTTGCCGGCTCCGGAAAGGTAGTTGCCGTTGGTCCACGTGGCGTAAACGCGACCAAGCACATCCACGGTGACGCGGCCCGCCAAGGTGTCCTGCTTGAAATCAGGACGGATGAAGGAGGCGTCGGAGAGGAAGGTACCGGACGCGGAGGCGAGCGATACGACTGCCGTCGAGCTGGTGATCGAAGCCCCGGCGGAGTCGGCGACGACCACGTTGTAGGCCCCCGTGCCCGTTTCCGCCGACGCGACATTGGAGCGCGAGTACACCGCGGAAGTCGCGCCCGGGAGCACCTCGGAACCCTTGCGCCACTGAAACGAATAAGGCGGCGTGCCGCCGGCGGGACGAACCTGCAAGGTGAAGGAACCTCCGTTGCGGATGACCGCGGAGGCGGGTTGAGCCGCGATGGAGAGGGCGACCGTGAAATTGAACCCAGCGCTCGAGCCGCCGGAGGTGGTCGTCACCACGACCTGGCCGCTGGTCGCGCCCGATGGCACCGTGGCGCTGATCGTGCCCGCGGTAGAGTTGTGGGTGAAGGCCGCGCCCAGACCCCCGAAAGTCACCCGTGTGACACCGGCGAGGTTTGAGCCGGAGATTGTGACCGTCGCGCCCGCCGCCGCGTTCGCCCCGGAAATCGAGGCAATGACCGGCGCGGAGCCGATCTCAGCGACAGCCCAGGACCGAGGAAGCGTGTCGCCCGCACGAGCAACAGTTCCAAAGACGTATAAGTTGCCACCGCTGATGCGGAGTGTGGCGGTGGCGCGCGGAGCGTCCACCACCGCGATGCCCGGCTGCCATGCGGCGTCGAAGCCTCCGTCGGCGTTGAGACGGAAAAGACCCGGCACGGGGTTACCGTTGAACGAGTCGAACCGGCCGGCCACGTAGAGGCGGCCGGATTCATCGAACACCAAGGCGCTGGCTCCCGGTAACGACGTGCCGCTGGAAAGAGCCAACCCGGTCCCCGCGAACGTGGTATCGATCGTCCCGGAGGCGGTCAAACGAACGAGCCCCCGCGGGGATCCCGCGACATTGAGCCGCCCGCTCACGTAGACCTTACCGTCGGGCCCCTGACGCGCGGCGGCGATCAGGTTCCCGGCCGAGTAGGTGCTGATCGGGAACTGGGCCGTGGTGTTGGTGACCGGATCGCGGGTGGTCCCGGAGGTCACGGCGACGGACGGATCTATCGTCCCCAGCGAGACCGCATTGAAGGTGGAATCGAGGGATCCGTCGGCCTTGAGGCGCACGAGCTTCACGGTGCCGTCGACACCCGCGCCCACCGAAAGGACCCGTCCGTCGGACAGGACGTCGGTGACGAAGAAGCCGCCCGTGCGGATCATCGTGACGGCATTGTTGGCGAGGCGCTCCACCGAAGCGAAGGAGGACAGCGTTGAAGTGAAGCCGGTGTCGCGGGAACCGTTGGCGTTCAGTCGGAGGAGGGCGTCTCCACTCTCACCATTCAGCACCGCCTGCGCTGAAATGAACCCTTGGAAAAGAAGGACTTTGCCACCGGGCGATTCTGCGAGACTGGCCGAACCGAGCGAATAGCCAGCGGGCAGAACCGGGACGAAGGTGTTGTCGACCGCACCATCGGTCCCGACCCGGACGAGCGACTCGCTGTAAGTTTCCAGGGAAGTGTAGGGGGTGGCCGTCGTCACGAAGACTTTGTCGCTGCCCGCGGGAACAACCATCGCGGAGCTCATTAGGCGGGAGGAGCTCATTTGGGGTGTCGCGAGGGTGCCCGTCGCGGTGAAGCGGGCCGCT
>CAIUOU010000201.1 GCA_903900845.1 uncultured Opitutia bacterium | reverse complement strand
TACATCGCGCAAGTTTGTAAAAGGTCGCCACTACACGGGCTGGGAGGAGCGGATGCGGGGAGGTGGTTGTGGCGGGAAGTGGAGGTCGAGTTGAGCGAGGAGCAACTGCACGTCGCGCGCAGGTTCGGTGCGGCGGACCAGGGAAGCCTCCTAAGGCGTCAGGGCGTTGAACGTTTTTTGGCGGTCAGGGTAAGGTGGGAGTTAAACAATCAACGCCCTGACCCCTTTTTTGTTGGGCCGGCAGTAGGCGTTTTGCTCCGAGCATCAGACGCCGAGGGCGTGCAGGGCCAACCAGGGGAGCTGGGTCCCGCGATTAGGAAGCGAAAGAAGTCAAACAACTGACAGCGGACGGGGAAGTCCGCAAGCGAACCCACGCTGGCGGCGCGAAGGTCCCGGGCTTAGCGCTGGCGGAATAGGTCGCTCTGCACGACGGCGTGCACGAGAGAGCGGATGCCGTGGCCGGAGGCACGGGTGCGCGCCACCAGGTCGTCGAGGTTACCTCGTTCGCTGAAGTGCACCGGGGAGCCGGTGGCGAAAGTGATCAGCTGGCGAGCGACGTTGCGCGCCAGCGCGGCGTCGTCCTCGCGCGCAAGACGCTTGAACTCCCGGATATCGGTGAAGGGCCGCCCATCGGGCAACTCGCCCGAGGCATCGACCGGCAGGGCGAGGTGGAACGCGAAGGGTTGGCCGTTCTTGCCGAGGCCGGGCTGCGCGGCCTTGTCCTCGTCGATCGCGCGGTACCGGTCGCGGTAGCCGCCCATGATGTCGAAGCTCTCGAGCGCGAAGCCCGGCGGATCCATCTTGCGGTGGCAGGAGGCGCACGAGGGGTCGGCGCGGTGCTTGGCGAGCTGCTCGCGGATGGTTACGGCGCCACGGATGTCGGGTTCAACAGCGGGCACCGGCGGGGGCGGGGGGATGTCGAGACCGAGGATGCGCTCCACGATCCACTTGCCGCGTAGCACGGGTGAAGTGGTGGTGCCGTTGGCGGTTACTTTGAGCACGCTGGCCTGCGTCAGCAGGCCGCCGCGCACGCCGTCGGGAGGAAGGTTAACCCGACGCATCGCGATGCCCTGGACGCCGGTGATGCCGTAATGATCGGCGAGGCGGCCGTTGAGGTGGGCGAAATCGGCGTCCACGAGGGTTCTCACCGGCAGGTCGCGCTCGAGTAATTCGGAGAAAAAGAGCCGGGTCTCGGCGACGGCGGCCTCGGCCAGCGCGTCGTCGAGGTAGTAGTCGTTGTAGAGTGTCGTGGACGGCGTGGAGTCCTCCATTTTCCGCAGATCCAGCCAGTAATCGAGGAACGCCTCGCGGAAGCGATGAGAGCGCGGGTCGGCCAGCAGGCGTTCGGTCTCGGCGCGAAGCACCTCGGGTTGACTTATTTCGCCGCGGTCCGCGCGCTCCCGCAGCGCGGCGTCGGGCGGCGAGTTCCAAAGGAAGAGCGCGAGGCGCGTCGCGAGCGCATGGTGGTCGAGCGAGCCTGGCTGGTCGTCGAGGAAAATGAAACCGGGTGACGCGAGCACGGCGGTGTAGCCGGCGAGCATCGCCTCGGCGAACGAGAGTCCGGCGGCGCGGCGTTCCTCCGCCAGTGCGATGAAGCGGTCGGCTTCGCCCGCGGCCGGCGGGCGGCGATAGGCCCGCGCCACGAAGGCATTGAGCAGGCGGCGGGCGTCGCCGGCGGGATCCTCGGTCGCGACATCGACCGCCACGTCGATCATGGGCTCGATGCGGACGCCGGCCCGACGGCCGGTTTCGCGATTGTCGCCGTCGTCGACGACCTGGACGGTTACGCCTGGTTGGCCGCGAGCGACGCGCCGCAGCGGGAGGTCGCCGAACAGCAGTCGGTAGCCGGCGTCGGAGGTCTCGTCGCTGAGGGGGCCCTCGATTTCCATCCAGCGGAAGGCGACGCTCGGCACCCCCTCTTTGGTCATGAGCGGATTCCGGAAATTGTTCGGCCGCGAACGGTAGAAACGTGAGGCGTCGGGCACGAGGGTCTCGTTGGCCAGCAGCCAAACCTCGCCGAGATCGTGGACAGCGGGCTCCGGAGTAAGGTCAAACTCGCCGACCCGGCGGTTCATGACGCCGTTCCGCGTGTAGACGGTGACGGGCTCGACGGTGCGGCCGGGCGAGATGCGGTCGTAATCGGGAACGTTCGGGTTGGGCGGGCGCGGTGTGCCCGTGCGGTCGTTCTCGCCGGCGAATCGCATCGTGATTCCGCCCGGCGCGGCCCAGAGGGTGTAGCCGCTGAAGCGCACCCGGTAACGGCCGGTCACCGGGGCGCGGAATCCGTCCCAGCGGTACGTGAAGCCGGTCACGTAGTTGCTGGAGACCCAGCCGACGGCCTCGAGCTCACGTGTCGCGGGATCGGCGTCGCCGACGCTGAGCGGGGCCCGGAGCCAGCGGACGTCGGGTTGCGGAGTGTAGCCGATGACAGGATACGTCATGCGGTCGGGCGAGGAGTTGAAGATATTGCCGGTGAACAGGCGGGTGAGCGTGCGCTGGTCGCGGGCGTGGTGGCGGGTGACCGTGGCGGGGCGGCGCGCGAGCTGCGCCGCGAGGACCTGGCGCAGCGCGTGGTCGGCGGCCGTGAGATAGCGGGAGAGGTGAACGTGCGAGACGTCGAGGGCGGATGCTGACTTGTTGAACCGGTGGGCTTCGCCGTCCTCGGGGAATTGCCCCCGGATCTGCAGCCAAGGGGCGGAGAGCAGGTCGCGGAGGGCGTTCTCGTACTCGTGACCGTTCAGCCGGCGACGCAGGGAGCGGCCCTCGCGGGTGATGCGCTCCCGGTCGGCCGTGGCGATTTCGCGACCGAGGACTCGGGTAAAGTCAGCCACCGCGGATGGATCGGGGCGACGCTTCTCGGCGGGCGGCATCTCGCCCGCGGCGACGCGGTCATGAATCCTGATCCAGCGTTCCTGGTTCGCGGGCTCGTCCGGTTTGAAGACGAGGGCCTCAAGGTCGAGGCCTCCCTTGCGGTCGATGTCGTTATGGCAGCCCGCGCAGTGCGCCTCGAGGAAGGCGGCGCGGCCGGAGCCCGGCGTGGCGGCCGCAAGGGACGCGACCAAAGTCGGGAGAATGACCGTGACGTGGAGAAAGCGCGACCTCAGGCGGGCCATGGACTCAGGCGGGTTCCAGCCCGCGCATGGTGCCGGTGGAAGAGGCGAAACGCTCCGTCTCTATGCCCATGCGTTGCAGCACGGAGACGAAGAGATTCGGCAATGGATAATTGTTGGACGTGCTGAAAGCGAGGTGCTGGCCGTGACGAAAGCCGCCGCCGGCGAGGATTGTCGGCAGGTTGAAGCAGGTGTGCGCGTTGGCGTCGCCGAAGTTGGAACCGTAGAGCACGGCGGTGCGGTCGAGCAGCGTGTCCCCCTCCTCGCGCACGGCGCTGAGGTCGGTGAGGAGCTTCGCGAGAAGCCGCATGTGCCATTGGTCGATGGCCTTCAGCTCGGAGCGTTTCTTCTCTGACTTCCCGTGGTGGGAAAGGTTGTGGTAGCCGTCGGTGATCGGGGTGTCGGCGAGTTCCAGGGCCGGCGTGCTCACGCCGTCTAGCATGAGCGTGATCGCGCGGGTGGAGTCGGTCTCGAATGCGAGTCGGGTAAGGTCGTACATCACGCGCACCTTATCCATGTAGGCGGAGGGATTGGCGGGGTCGATGGGGGGCTCCACCGTGACCGCCGGTTTCGGACGCTGCTCCCAGTCGCGCGCGGCCTGCAGCCGCTGTTCGAGGTCGCGGACGCTGGTGAAATACTGGTCGAGGCGGTCGCGGTCCCGCGCGGTGGCGGCGCGTTGGATTTCCTTCGCCTGGCCGGCGACCGTGTCGAGGATGCTGCGTCCAGTGTCGAGGCGGCGCACCTGTGCGGCGACCTGTTCCGCGGAACCTTGGAGGAAGAGCTGGCGGAAAACCTCCGCGGCCTTGTCCTCCGGCGGAATCGCCACGCCGGTACCGGTCCACGAGAGGCTGCGCACCCGCGTGTTCACGGCGAGGGTGAGGGACTGAAAACGGGTGAGTGTCCCGATGTGCTCGGCGATGTGCTGGTCGAGCGAAAGGGTGTTGCGGAATGAGCTGCTGCCCGGATGCGGCGCGGCGGTGAGAAAGCAGATATCGGCGGGGTGGCCGCCGTCGACGTTGGGATGGGAAACCCCCGAAAAAACCGTGAAGCGCTCGCGGTGTTCCTGCAGGTGCCCGAGGTAAGGCGAGGCCTGGTAGCCGCGCCCGGTGCCGGTGGGGAAGAACTGGTCGCCGAGTACGCCGAGGTTGTTGCAGATCCCGAGGAAGCGCCGCGGTTTCGCGCCCGGCGCCAGTACGGATGAGACGGAGGCGGCGCGCGCGAAGGGGGCGAGCATCACGTCGAGCGCCGGCAGCGCGAGGGCTACGCCCGCGCCGCGCAGGAAGTGCCGTCGGGAGAGCGGACGGCGCGTGGTCACGAACGGGGCGGCGATCGGTGCGGCGTTCGGCATGGGGATCGCGGGAAGGTGAGCCGGGGTTCCGGGGAAGCAAGCGCGGTCCTTGCGTCGGCGCGCAACGCGGGAAAGGTTCCTCCAGATGCGTCCCGATTTGTTCATCGCCGGCTGCGGTTACGTGGGTGCCGCGCTGGCGAGGCTGGCGATCCGGCGCGGGCTGCGCGTCGGATCGCTCACGCGCAACACCGCGCGGGCGGAGGCGCTGCGTGCGGTGGGCGCGGATGTGATCGTGGCCGATCTGGCCTCGGAAGCGTGGCACCGCGAGCTGCCGTCGGTCCCTCGCTGGGTGGTGAATACCGTGAGCTCCGGCGGCGGTGGGGTCGAAGGCTACCGGAAAAGCTACGTGGATGGCACGTCGTCCCTCGTGCGTTGGGCGGAGGCGGCGGGCGGCGCCGACACTCTCCTCTACACCGGCAGTACTTCGGTTTACCCGCAGGGGGCTGGGGAGCAGGTCGATGAGTCTTCGGCGACAGGGGCGTCCGATGAAAGGGGAAGGCTGCTTTTGGAGGCGGAACGGCTGGTGCGGGAGGCCGCCGGCGCGGCGCGGAGGCGCTTCGTCCTGCGGCTGGCGGGCATCTACGGTCCCGGGCGTCACCACTTGCTGGAGCAGGTGCGGTCGGGGGAGGTCAGCGGCGGCGGTGAGCACCGGCTGAACCTGATCCATCGCGACGACGCCGCGGGCGCGATCCTGGCTTGTCTCGAGTCAAAGCTGGCGACGGGCACGCATGTTTTCAACGCCGCGGATGACGCGCCCGCGCCGAAGGCGGAGGTTGCCGGTTGGCTGGCGCGGGAGTTGGGAGTGCCGACCCCGCTTTTTACCGGCGCCGCGCACCCTGCGCGCCGAGCGGTCGTGCCGGATCGTGTCGTCATGAATGCCGAGCTCCGCCGGCAAACCGGCTGGCGCCCCCGTTTTTCCAATTACCGCGAGGGCTACGAAAGTATCTTGTCGCACGGAACGGACGCCGCTCAGTCTGGGGACGGAATCACCTAACCCAAACCAAGCACACCCATGGCCGGACTCGGAAAACTGGTTAAGCAGGCGGAGAAGATGAAGCGCGGCATCGAGGCGCTGCAGGCGCAGCTCGACGCGAAAGAGATCGAGGTCACGAGCGGGGGGGGCGCGGTCAAGGTGCGGATCAACGGGAGCGGTCGTTTCCTCGGGCTCACGCTCGACCCGGAGTTTCTCAAGGAGGATCCGAAGCTGGTCGCCGACACCGTGCTGACGGCCGTGCAGGACGCCGCAAAGCAGGCCAAGGATCACCACGAGGCGGAAATGCAGAAAATCACCGGGGCGTTCCAGATGCCCGGGATGTTCTGAGACCGCCCGCATGACGCCGGCCTTCGAACGGCTTCAGCAGCACCTGAAGCAGCTGCCGGGGCTTGGGTTCCGGTCCTCCGAACGCATCGCCCTCCACCTGCTGGTGGAAAAGCCGGCACGGTTGCCTGAGCTGGTGCAGGCCCTCGAGGACGCCGCCCGCGCGGTGCGCCGCTGCGCCCGCTGCGGTAACCTGGCGGAGGGTGAGTCCTGCGGCGTCTGCGGTGACGATCGCCGGGACAACGGGGTGGTCTGTGTGGTCGAGCACGTGCCGGATCTCGTGGCGATCGAGCGCAGCGGTGCTTTCCGCGGGCGCTACCACGTGCTGCACGGCAAGCTATCCCCGATGCACGGGGTGCGTCCGGAGGATCTCAACCTGCAGTCGCTGCACGCTCGGATCGCCTCCGGTGAGGTGCAGGAGCTCATCCTGGCCCTGCCGAACGACGTCGAGGGAGAGGCCACGTGCCACTACATCACCGAGCACCTTCCCGCGGAACCCGCGGTCCGCACTTCCCGCATCGGGTTCGGCCTGCCGAGCGGCGGCGGCGTGCTTTACGCCGACGCCGTCACGCTCCGTAGCGCGTTGGAAGGCCGCAAGGGTTACCACTGATCCGGTAAGCCGCTCCCCGCGGCGCGGGAATAGTTTCGACAGGGCAGGGGGAGGTTTTAGTTTCAATGCAACACTCTGGCGCGTCGCGCGGCCCTGGGTAGGGCCGCCGGCCGCTCCGGCACCATGAAAACACCCAGCAGTTCGTTCCTATCGCGACTCGCGCGTTTCAGCGCAGGTCTTTTCCTCGCGGCGCTCCTCTCGGCAACGTCCGCTTCCGCCCAGGTCACCGGTTCCGTCGCCGGCGCCGTGGTCAGTACCGCCACCCGCAACGCGCTGCAGGGTGCCGTGGTGAGCGCTCCCTCGCTCGGACGTTCCGAGCTCACCGACAACTCAGGCGCCTTTCTTCTGCAAGGGCTGCCCGCCGGTAACCTCGAGCTCACGATTTCCTATTCGGGGTTCGAGGACCGAAAAATACCGGTGGTCGTGCGCGCCGGACAGGTCACCCGCGTCGACGCCGAGATGAAGCCGGCGCAGGCGATCGTCCTGGACGCTTTCACGGTCGCCTCGGTGCGCGAGGGCCAGGCGCTCGCCATCACCGAGCAGCGGAACGCCCTCAACGTGAAGAACGTCACCGCGTTCGACGAGTGGGGTGTCCTGCCCACGCAGAACGTGGGTGAGCTCGTCTCGCGCATGCCCGGCATCACGTTCACGACGGACGAGGATAATCTCATCAACAACGTCAGCATCGGTGGCTTGCCCGCCAGCTACACGCGCCTGAACATAGACGGGATGTCGTCGACCGGGGTGGGCGGCGACGCACGCACGGCCACGCTGCACTCGTTTTCCGGCTCGATGTACGAGCAGGTGGAGATCATCGCGGGCCAGACGCCCGACAAGCGCGCCGACTCCCTCGGCGGCCAACTCAATCTCAAGACCCGCTCCCCACTCGCGATGGCTGAGCGCCGCCGCATCACGTACACGGCTTCCGCGCGCTACTTCCCGTCGTGGTCGAAGCGCAATTACGAGGTTGCCCAGCGCCCCTGGCGCCCGGACCTCTCGGCGAGCTACACCGAGGTGTTCAGCGTCGGTCAGGGCGTCCGCAACCTTGGCGTCGCAGTTACCGCTTCCTTCCAGGAGGTGCTCAATCCGCATGACTGGGACATCAACCTCTACGAGACCACCACCAACCCCGTTGCCCAGTGGCGTGATTACACGCGGATGAGCGGCCTGAATGACCGGTTCCTTTCCGCCGTCAGCGGGCGCGCCGACTACAAATGGTCCGAGGCAACCCGCGTCTCCCTGCGCTTCCTCTACAACGCGGGATCCGAGCCGTTCTTCAGCTACACCGCCGTCAACCCTTGGATCGCGTCCAACGTGTCGGTGAACGACCCCGTGACGAACCCTATCGGCGGCATCCGCCCGGGCTACACGGCAACGCGAATCGAGATGCTGCCCGTCAACAACACCGCGCTGCAGCCGGGTGGCGTGGCCGTCGGCGCCTCGCAGATGCGCATCAACCCGCAGCGGTACTCCTTCACCAGCAAGAACCCGACCGGCACGCTGGTCTTCGAGCACAACTGGGGGCGTTTGAAGGTCGACCACGCGTACCGTTGGAGCAACACGCACTGGAACTCGGGCGCCGGCCGCTCACGTGAGAACGGCACCGTCGGCATGCGCACGCAGGGGCCGGTCGGCTTCATCCTCGATTACTCGAATCCGTTCGGGCAGACGTTTTTCCAGACCGGCGGCGTCAGTGTGTACGACATCGGCAGCTACCGGCCGTTCGTCACTTCCAATCCCACCGCCGCGCAGCCCGTGCCGGTCACCTCGGCGGTGTTCAACAAACGCGACACCATCACCGACACGAACGAGGTCGCCGCCAACCTCAATGCTTCATACCTGCTTCCCATCAGCCACCCTGTCACGATCAAGGCTGGCTTGGATTCGGTTAACCGGCGCGTCAATAACCGCCAGGTCTACCCGCGCCGCTGGTACGGGGTCGCGGGCTCGGTCCTGCCCGGCGACGGACTGATGCCGCTGACGGAGTTCGAGCGCCAGAACGGCGGGCGCCGGCTGCCGGTGGTCGATCCCGCCTACATCAGCACCACGCTCGGCAACGCCAACCTGTGGTATGAGGACGTGAACTTCACCGCCACCAGCCAGTACACCAATCGCCGTATCCTCGAGGAGGGCGTCGATGCCGCGTACATCCAAGGCACGACACGCTTCGGCCGGCTCACGCTGCTCGCCGGTGTGCGCCGTGAGTGGGTCGCCACCGACACGTTCACATTCTTCCGGGCGCGTACGACCCCGATCGCGGCCGAGCCGGACCACTTCAAGCGCGCCGCGTTGGACTACCAGAAGCTCTCGCGCGACGGCGACTACCAGAAATCGTTCCCGAGCGTCCATGCCGCGTACGACCTCACGGAGAACATCAAGGCGCGCGCCAGCTGGTCGACCAGCTACGGGCGCGCCGGCCTCGCGACGCTGATCACGGCCCCGACCGCCAACGACGCGGCCCGGACGGTCACGATGGGAAACCCGGAAATCAGGCCCCAGGTCGCTTCGAACGTGGATCTGAAGCTGGAGTATTATTACAAGACCGGCATGTTCTCGGTTCGCGGATACAAGAAGGACGTCGAGGACTACATCGGCGCCTCGGGCCGCTCGGGGGAATTGATCGGGACGGGAACCGACAACGGCTTCGACGGGCTCTACGAAGGATACGAGATCATCCAGGTTCGGAACCTCGGCAACGCGACCTACAAGGGTATGGAGGTCGATTTCCGGCAGCGCCTGGCCTTCCTGCCTGGCGCCCTGCGCGGATTGTCGGTGCGGGCGAACTACACCTACCTGCAGACGAAGGGTAATTTCGGCGGGACGGTGGCTCTGGGGAATGGACAGCTCGCCGGTTTCATCCCGCGGTCCTACAACGTTGGGCTCCAGTACGTGTACAGGAACTTCGGGGCTTCCTATGATGTTAACCACACCGCGGGGTGGCCGGTGGTTTACAGCACCACTTCCGCGGCCGGTAATCGTTTCCGCGAATCCTGGACGATCATGAACGCGGGGATCACGTACAAGGTGCACCGTGATGCCACGGCCTTCCTGAGCGTGAACAATCTCGCGGAGGCGGGGCGCCGGGAATATATCTTCGACACTTCCCGCGTGCGGTCGAACTGGACGATTCCGCGCACGTTGAAGTTCGGCGTCAACGGGCAGTTCTAGGCCTTTACGGAGTTAGCGGCAAAAGGGGTAGGCCCGGAGGGGTCTGCCCCTTTTTCTTTGGGGATCACTTACGGAGCATGTTTCTGGATGGATCTTTGGAAAATATTGAAAACAGACCAGACCAGACCTGGTCTGGTCTATAATGGTGAAGTTGATCAACATCCAGGCCGCTAAGACCCACCTTTCCCGCATCGTCGAGGAGGTGGTGGAGGGTGATGACGTGGTGCTGGCCAAGTCCGGCAAGCCGATGGTTCGTTTGGTGCGCTACGCGCAAACCCGCGAGGCTCGTCAGCCGGGCCGTCTCGCGGGAAAAAGTTGGGAGGCTCCCGACTGCTGGCAGCCGGGAGACAGCGAAATGGAATCCTCGATCGAGGAGCCGATCCTCCGGGAGGATTCGGTGCTGATGCCCGTGCTGCCCCGCCGTCCGCGGGCGCTCCGGCTCCTGCTGGATTCCCACGTGGTGGTTTGGTGGCTCACCTCCCCGGAACGACTCAGCGCGGAAACGCGCGCGCTCATTGCCACGCCGGGCAATGACATCCTGCTCAGCGCCGCCAGCATCTGGGAGCTCGGCCTCAAGGTTGCCCGCCGTAAACTCGTTCTGCTGGATGACTACCTGGATTCGCCCTTGGGCGACGGTTTCGAGGAGTTGCCCGTGACCATCGAGCACGCGCAACGGGCGATGCGCCTGCCCCCATTGCACGGGGACCCCTTCGACCGTGTGCTCATCGCGCAGGCGCTCGAGGAGGATCTTCTGCTCGTGACCGCCGATCAGGTCATCTCCTCCTGCAAAGTTCCTACCCGGGAGGCGTGATCCGCGCCTAATCATTCTTATGCGTCGCGCCGCATTCCGCCGGTTCGTGCCGGCCTTGCTTTTTCCGTTCGCGTTGCGGGCGGCTGTTCCGGGCGAGGCGTCTCCCGCTGAGCAGCCGTTGCCGCGGGCCGCCACTTCATTGCTGGGCGACGTCGATGTCTATCCCCGACCGGCGGTCACTTGGCTCGAGGTGCAGGTGGAGCTGACGCGAAGGGGTTTCTCCGGCGGATCGATCGACGGCATTCGCGGGCCGCAATCCTCCGCCGCGCTGCGGGCCTTTCAACGCGCGCAGGGCTTGTCCGAGTCGGGGCAACTCGACGAGAGCACCGCGCGTTCTCTCGAGCTCGATGCGCCTGCCCTGGTATGGGCATCGCTGGCCCCGCAGGACCTGGCGGGTCTGCAACCTTTGGAGCCCACCTGGCTCGGGAAATCGCGGCAATCCGCGCTCGCCCACGAGTCCGCGCTGGAGTTGGCGGCGGAGCGGTTCCGCGCGGGGGCCGGTTTCCTGCGTCGCATCAACCCGGGTTTGGATTGGGACGCGATCACGCCCGCAACGGTTTTTGCCGCACCTGCGGCGGAGTTCGTCGCGAAAACCGAACGGGCCGCGTTTCTGGAGATCCGGCTGGCGGAAAAGGTGCTGGAGGTTTTCTCGGCCGACGGGCGGCTGCTGGCCCACTTCCCCACCAGCATAGCGCGCCGCGTCGAAAAGCGGCCCGTCGGGGACCTGAGGGTGATGGTGATCGTGTCCAACCCTGACTACACTTTTGATCCCGCCGTGTTCCCCGAGTCGGCGGAGGCTCGGGAGTTGGGCCGGAAGCTCATCCTTCCGCCGGGACCCAACAACCCGGTGGGGGTCGCGTGGCTGGGATTGGACCGGCCGGGTTACGGCATCCACGGCACGCCGGATCCCTCCAAGGTCGGGATAACGGAGTCGCACGGGTGCTTCCGGCTCGCCAACTGGGATGCGCAGACGCTGCTGGGGATGTCGTGGGTGGGCATGTCGGTGCGGGTCGTGCCGTGAAGGCATTTCTCGGGTGAGAGGGAGTCCTTGCGGCTCTTCCCTCGGCCGGTAGGGATCGCGTCCGCATGAAATCCCCGTTCGCGCGTTTACTCGGCTCCTTGGTGTGGGTCGCTACGGGGACTTTCGCCGCGGAGACCGCGCCCGGCCCGCTGCTGGCCGAAGCCGATCTTCCGGCCTACGAGAGGGATTTGGACCACGCCGGTCTGATTCGCGGCTGGAACAAGGCTGCGCTTGATCGCGGGGAGCGCATCTACGAGCGCGTCTGCCATGCCTGTCACGGCGATCTCAACCTGCCCGGGTCGCTGCCGAACGCGTTGCGTTTCGCCGAGGGCGAATTCCGGCATGGCAAGGATCCGCTCACGATCTACCGCTCGCTGACGCGCGGCTGGGGCCAGATGGCCCCCCAGGTCGAGCTCACCCCGCGGGAGAAGTACGACGTCATCCACTACATCCGGGAGGCGTTCCTCGCCCGCCGCAATCCGTCGCAGTATTCCGCGGTGGACGAAACCTACCTCGCATCATTGCCGCGCGGCGCCTCGCGTGGCCCGGAGCCGGTGCGTCGCGAGCCTTGGCGCGAAATGGACTACGGTCCGTTTCTCATCGGGACCTTTGAGATCGCGGACGAGGCGCGCCGCGCCGAGGCGGCCCGGCTCAAGGGTGCGCAGGTCGATGTCGTCGCGCCCGGCGCGAACATCGCCCAGAAGGGCATCGCGATCCGCCTGGATGGCGGGCCGGGCGGCGTGGCCGCGGGGCGCGCCTGGGTGGTCTTTGAGCACGACACGCTGCGCCTGGCGGGCGCGTGGACCGGCGAGGGCTTCATCGACTGGCACGGGATCAACTTCGACGGGCGCCATGTCACCCGTCCCCGCACCGTGGGTACACCAGTGCTGGAGACCGCCGACGCGCCCGGATGGGCCGATCCCGCTACGGGGGGCTTCGAGGACAAACGTGTGGTCGGGGCCGACGGCCGCCGGTTTGGTCCACTGCCGCGGGCGTGGATGCGTTACCGGGGGCTCTACCGCTCCGGCGAACGGATCGTGGTTTCCTACACCGTGGGAGACGCGCCGGTGCTGGAGAGCCATGACCTCGAGGAAGGCGCCGCCGGACCGGTGGTTGTCCGCACGCTGAATGTCGGACGCTCCGCGCGCGACCTGGTGGTGCGTCTGGCCAACGAGGGAGCATCGATCCGGGTGCGAGGGCCTTCCACCGCGGTGCTGACCGCGGACGCCGGCTTCGCGACGTTGCGCATCCCGGCGGCGGCGACTCCCGCCCGGTTTGCGATCCGGATTGCGCGGGCGGGCGCGATGATTCCAGAGGCCGCCGGCGAACCGCGCGATCTCGCGGTTTTCACGCGCGGCGGCCCGGCGCGATGGGCCGAGACGGTCACCACGACGGTCCAGGCAAGCCCCGCGGCCGGGGCGTTCGCCTGGGAGCGCCTGACGCCGCCCACGGTCAACCCGTGGCGGGCCCGCGTGCGCCCCGGCGGCTTCGATTTCGAGGCGGGAGGTGACGCCGCGTTCCTGTGCACGTGGGACGGCGACGTGTGGCGCGTCGACGGATTGAACGCGGGGACGGAGCTCCGCTGGCGCCGCATCGCCTCGGGTTTGTTCCAGCCGCTCGGAGTCAAGCGGCGCGGCCACGAGGTGTTCGTGACGTGCCGGGACCAGATCGTCGTGCTGCGGGACCTCGATGGTGACGGGGAGTCGGACTTACTGGAGTGCTTCAACAGCGACCATCAGGTCACGGAGCATTTCCACGAGTTCGCGATGGGGCTGCAGGCGGACGACGCCGGTAATTTCTACTACGCGAAGAGTGCTCGGCACGCCCGCACGGCGCTGGTGCCGCATCACGGCACATTGCTGAAAGTCAGCGCCGATGGTTCGGCGACGACGATCCTCGCTAACGGATTCCGCGCGGCGAACGGGGTCTGCCTGAACCCCGACGGATCCTTCTACGTCACCGATCAGGAAGGGCACTGGATGCCGATGAACCGGGTGAACCGCGTGATGCCGGGGAGTTTCCACGGGAACATGTGGAGTCATGGCGCGCCGGCGGACCAGTCCGACGCGGCGATGGCGCCACCGGTCTGCTGGGTCGACAAGGCCTTCGATCGTTCGCCCGCGGAGTTACTGCCCGTCGAGGGCGCGGCCTGGGCGCGTTGGAAGGGAACACACCTCAATCTTTCCTATGGGGTCGGCCGGCTGGAGGTCTTCTTCAGCGAAGCCGCCGGCGGGGGGGTGCAAGGCGGGATGTGCGCGTTGCCCATGCCGGATTTTCCGACCGGCATCATGCGCGGGAGGTTTCATCCGCGCTCGGGGGATCTCTATTTGGGCGGACTCTCGGCGTGGGCCACGTCGCAGACCCTGCAGGAAGGCGGCTTCTACCGGCTCCGGCCGACGGGCCGCGCCGCGTGTCTTCCCACCAGCTGGCGGGTGCTGAAGGACACGATCGAGCTCACTTTCAGCGAGCCTCCGCGTGATCCTTCGGATGTTTCCCGGTACACGGTTCGCCGCTGGGATCTGCGGCGCAGCGCGAATTATGGCAGTCCGCGGATTGACGAACGCGGGTTGACCGTGACTTCGGTCGCGAGCGGTGGCGATCCGCGCGTCATTCGTCTCACGGTGCCGGGCCTGGCTCCCGCGCAAGTGTTGGAGATCACCTGTCGCCTGGTTGACGCGGATGGTGGCGAAGTGACCCGGGTCCTCACCGGAACCATCCACCGCGTGCCCGGCGGTCCGTCGTAACCTCTGCCCGTCGCCCCGCCACCGGCGGAAAACGTATCGTGTGACAGAACGGCGGGACGCGGGTTCAGCGGCCGTTCACGTCCTTGGTCCGCGTGTCGAGTCCAAGCGCGCGACGGGCGCCGCGGATGACGCGGTCCCAATCGAGCGCCGGGCCCGGGTCGATTTTGTTGGTCTGCACGTGATAGTGGCCGAGCACCCCGGCGTAGGCCTTCCACGTCTCGTCGGGCAGTTTCGTGGTGACCAGTTTCCCCGCGGCGTCGCGCGGATAGTCGCAGGTCATCTTGGGGAAAACGCGGCAGAGGGCGGCGGTGAGTTTCTCCAGCGCGGCGTACTGCTCGGGGGTGAGGTCGTGCTGGACCAGATCCGTGCGCTGCACGTTGCCCGCGACGCGTTCATCACGGGCGGGGCGGCCGACGAAGCCCGCGACCTGGAGCATCGGGTCGCCGAGTCGCTCCGGGATGCGGATGTAGGGGCGACCGGCGGCGTCCTTCGGGTACCATTCGTCGAGGACCTTGGTGTCCTTGGGCGGGTACGCGCCCATGTTCGCGATCTCGATGCCGATCGAGCGGTCGTTGGAGATCGTGGCGTGGCGGGCGCGCTCCTTCAGGTCGAGCGTCTGGTAGATCGTGCCGTCGATATCCAACATGAAGTGGACGCTGAGCCCGCGGTGGTCGTGGAGGACGTTGAAGCAGGATTTGCTGATGCCGCAGACGTCGTAGTGCAGGACGAATTGGTCGACGACGCGCTGGAGCAATGGCAGGTCCCAGCCGCCGCCGCGCACCCGCTCGATCTCCGCCGGGGAGAGCGCGGCGGCGCGAATGCCGTACCGGTTCGGCGTACCGAGATTCTTCGCCGCGTCGGGCGTCTTTTCCCAGCTCGAGGCGGCGTAAGGGGAGAAGCGCCGCTCCACGCGGTAGGCGTCGTAACCGCCCGGATCCATCCAGGTGACGACTCGTGTGCCGGTGTGGAACAGCTGCCCCGCGACGATGATCTCGTCGCCCACGCGCTTGGCGGGAGTGCCGGGCTGGACGCTGACGCAGCCGGCGAGCAGCAGAAGAACGGGACCGGCGATGAGCGCGGTGAATTGGGCGTTTGGCATGGGGATTTTGAGACGATGCTGGCGGAGCGAGCGCGGGCTCAATCGTGAAAGCCGCGCGGGAAACGACTGGCTCCGAACCTCATGCCGTCTTTCCGTCGGGCATGAAAATATTTTTGCTAGCCGCGCTTTTGAGCCCGGCGTTCGGCGCCGTCGCCGCGGACACACCGCGCGTCCTGCTGGGCAGCGAGGTGTTGGCGGAAGGCGGGTTTCGCGACCTCGCCGGGCGGCGCGTGGGGCTCATCACCAACCCCTCCGGCGTGAACCGGCGACTGGAGAGCACGATCGAGGTCTTGCGACGCGCGCCCGGCGTGAAACTCGTGGCGCTGTTCGGTCCGGAGCACGGCATCTACGGCGACGTCCCGGCGGGCGACAAGGTTGAGAGCCGCACCGACGTCCGCACTGGTCTGCCGGTGCACTCGCTTTACGGCGCCACCCGCAAGCCCACGGCCGCGATGCTGCAGGGCCTCGACGTGTTGGTTTACGACCTGCAGGACACGGGTGCCCGCTCCTACACCTTCATCAGCACGCTGGGCCTCGCGATGGAGGCCTGCGCCGAGGCGGGGGTGGAGTTCATGGTGCTCGACCGGCCGAATCCGCTAGGTGGGAACCGGATCGAGGGACCACGGTTACTGGACGAGCGCCTGCGCTCATTCGTGAGCCAGTGGGACGTGCCCTACGTGTACGGCATGACCAGCGGAGAACTGGCGCGGATGATCAACGGCCGCGGGTGGATCCGGAAGCCGTGCAAGCTGACGGTCATCCCGCTGCGGGGATGGCGGCGCGACATGTTGTGGCGCGAGACCGGCCTGCCTTGGGTGCCGGCCTCGCCGCACATTCCGCACGGCGAGTCGCCGCTTTTCCAAGTAGCAACCGGAATGCTCGGGGAAATCGGCGGGGTGAGCATCGGGGTTGGGTACACTTTGCCGTTCCAGACGGTCGCGGTGCCTAAGGTTGATCCCCACGCCTTGGCCGCCGACCTGAATGCGCGCGGAATCGCCGGCGTGCATTTCCGTCCGCTCACCTACAAACCGTACTACGGCGCGTTCAAGGATGAGGTTATCGGCGGCGTGCAGCTGCACTTCACGGATCCCGCGGGTGCTCCGCTGACCGCGATCAATTACCACGCGCTCGAGGCGCTGCGGAAGGTGGCGGGGCGGGATCTTTTCGCGGAGGCGGTGAACGCCGGGAAGAAATTCGACATGTTTGACAAGGTGAACGGCACCGCCGCGACGCGGGAGGCGCTGCAGGCGGGGCGCCCGGTGGCGGCGATCATCGCGGGGTGGCGCGGCGGCGAAGAGGCGTTTCGCCGGGAGCGGAAACCGTACCTGTTGTACTGACCTCAGGGCTTCGTCCTGCGTCCGAACTCCGGGTCGATCTTGAGCCGGGCGACGACGATGAACGACGGAACGGTGCAGGCCAGCACCCAGACGAAGAACTTCACGTAGCCGACCTGGTCCTCGATCCAGCCGGCGGCCATGCCGGGCAGCATCATGCCGAGGGCCATGAAGCCGGTGTAGATCGCGTAGTGGGCCGTCTTGTGGGGACCATCGGCGACCAGCATCATGTAGAGCATGTAGGCGGTGAAACCGAAGCCGTAGCCGAATTGCTCCACGGCGAGGGCGCCGCCGATGAGCCAGAGGCTGGTGGGTTGGTAAAGCGCGAGGAGGAGAAAAGCCGCCACCGGCACGTGCGTCGCAAGGATCATCGGCCACAGCATCGCCTTGAGTCCGCGGCGGGAGATCGCCCAGCCGCCGAGCAAACCTCCGACCGTGAGCGCGATGATGCCCACCGTGCCGTAAACGACGCCGACTTCCCGCGTGCTGAGGCCCAGCCCGCCCTTGTCGCGCGCATCCAGCAGGAATGGGGAAAGCAGTTTCAGCGCCTGTGCCTCGCCGAGGCGGTAGAGCAGCAGGAAAGCCAGAATCAGGAAAATGCCGGGCTTCCGCAGGAAGGCCGCGAACACCCCGACAAACTCCCTTATCAACCCGTCGCCGCCGGCAGTCGGCCGGTCCACCGCCGGGCGCGGCAACGCGAACGCATGATGGAGCCCGACCGCGACAAAGACCGCCGCCAAGAGGCCGAACACCATCCCCCACGCCTGCACCACACTCCCGGTTTTCTCCTGCCAGAGCCCCGCGAGATAAACGAGGCCGCCTTGGGCCGTCAGGCTGGCGAGGCGGTAGAAAGTGCTCCGTACGCCGACAAAGGCCGACTGCTGGCCCTGGGGAAGCGCCAGTAGGTAGAACCCGTCGGCGGCGATGTCGTGCGTCGCCGAGGCGAACGCCATCAGCCAGAACACCGCCAGTGATAAACGGAAGAACTCAGGCCCGGGCAGGGTCAGCGCGACGAGGGCAAACGCCAAGCCGATCACAAACTGCAGTGTCACAATCCACTGCCGTTTGGTCCCGAACATATCGACCAGTGGCGACCACAGCGGCTTGATCACCCAGGGCAGGTAGAGCCAGCTGGTGTACAGCGCGATGTCGGTGTTCGATATCCCGAGGTTCTTGTAGACGACCGTCGAAAGCGTCATCACCACGACGTAAGGGATGCCCTGAGCGAAATAGAGCGTGGGGATCCACGCCCAGGGGCGGGCGGTGGCGGGCGCGGTCGCGTTGCTCATGGGTTGGCTGGGTTCAGGCGATGAGGCCGGCGCGGCTTTTCAGCGCCATTAGACGGCGGTGTGAAGTGTCGATCCGCGAAAGCGGGATGCGTCCCGAGGTCACGGCGCGCTCCAGGATTTCGGCGGCTCGCGGCGCGATGTCGGGGTCGTAGGTGAGGTTGTTGCCGAAACAGAGCAGGTCGATTCCGGCCTCCACCGCGGCGGGAACCGATTCCTCCAGGCCCCAGCGGCTCGAGATCGCGCGCATTTCCATGTCGTCGCTTACCACGACGCCGTCGAAGCCGAGGCGTTCACGCAGGATGCCCGTGACCACTTTGGCCGAAAGGGTCGCCGGCCGGTCGGCATCGAGCCGCGCGTTGAAGACATGCGCCGTCATGATCATGTCGGCGAGCCCCGCGGCGGCGAGGGTGCGAAAGGGTTCCAATTCCCGTTCGGTCCAACTTGCCGTGACGTCGACAAGGCCGAGGTGTGTGTCGCCGCGTGCGCTGCCGTGCCCCGGGAAGTGCTTCGCGCAGGTCAGCACGCCGCGCGCGCGGTGCGCGCCGACAAATGCTGCCGCATGCCGCGCGACGACTTCGGGATCCGCGGAGAAACTCCGCCGCTTGCCGTGGATGATCGGATTGTCGGGGTTGGCGTCGAGATCGACCACCGGCGCTAGGTTCAGGTTGAAGCCGGCGGCTTTCAGCGTGTCGGCGGTGGTCGCCGCGTGATGTTGGGTCTCGCGTTCGTCGTCGAGGCGGCCGAGTTCCTCGTGGGAGATGCTGGCCGGGAATCCGTAGTCGGGCTTCAGCCGGTTGACGCGGCCGCCCTCCTGGTCGACCGCGGTCAGGAGCGGCACGCGGGACTGCGCCTGCAGGAAGACGAGCAGCTCGCGCACCTGGGCGGGCGAGTGGATGTTGCGGCGGCCGAGGGTCGGGTCGGCGACGTCCTGATCGAAGAGGATGACGCCGCCAACATGATGCTCCCGGATGTCGCGCACCGCGAGGGCGCAATCGGCGGGCGTGGCGCCGCGGAAACCGACGAGCAGCATCTGGCCGATTTTCTCGCGCAGGGACAGCTCGGGGTGATTGGTCATGTCGTGACGCGCAGAGCCATGCGCGGCTGCGCGGCACGCTCAACCCGAAACCCCGCGGGCCCGCGTGAAAACAACCTTGCGACGGCGCCGGCCGCGCTGGCTTCCTCGCGACATGAGCGAATTGAAGCGCACGCCTCTCCGGGATTTCCATGCGGCGCACGGCGCCCGGCTGGTGGACTTCGCTGGCTGGGAGATGCCGGTGCAGTACCGTAGCATCCTTGAGGAGCACAAGGCGGTGCGCCGCGCCGCCGGCTTGTTCGACGTGAGCCACATGGGCGAGGTCGACGTGCGCGGGCCCGGTGCCGCGGGGTTTCTGAATCACCTCGTCACGAACGACGTCTCGCGGCTGTTTCCCGGCCGCGTGCTTTACACGCCGATGTGTCAGCCCGACGGCGGTGTCGTCGACGACCTGCTGGTGTACATGCGCGGAGCGGATGATTTCTTCCTGTGCATCAACGCCGGTAATATCGACAAGGACCTCGCGTGGATCCATGCGCAGGCGGCGGCCTTCGATGTGAAGGTAACCGACCGATCGGCCGACTACGCCCTTCTGGCTGTGCAGGGTCCGTCGGCGGCCGCGATCGTGCAGTCGCTCACCGGTGCGAAGCTTGATCTCGTGAAGTATTACCACTTTACGGAGGCGACGGTGGCCGGGGTGCACTGCATCGCCAGCCGCACCGGCTACACGGGCGAGGATGGTTTTGAGCTTTACCACGCCGCGGGCGACGCGGTCGCGCTGGCGACGGCGCTGCTCGAGGCGGGACGTCCGCGCGGGCTGGAGCTGGCCGGTCTCGGCGCGCGCGACAGTCTGCGGCTGGAAGCCGGATACCCTCTCTACGGGCATGAACTCGCGGCGGATATTTCCCCGCTGACGGCGAGCCTCGGTTGGACGGTGAAGCTCGACAAGGGGGTCGACTTCGTCGGCCGCGCTGCGCTCGTGGTGGAGCAGGAGAGCGGGGGAGCGCGAAAGGTGGTGTTCTTCCGCACGGGCGACCGTCGCATTGTGCGCGCTGAGACTCCGGTGCTTGACTCCACAGGCGCCATCGTGGGCCGCGTGCTGTCGGGAACCCTATCCCCGATCCTCAACGAGGCGATCGGCTCGGCCCTCGTCGCGACTCCGGCGGCCGCCGGCGCGCTGGCGGTGGATATCCGTGGCGCCCGCATCGCGCTGCAGCCGGTGCGTCCGCCGTTCGTGCCGCTGCGCAAAACGTGAGCTTGAGCCCGGTGCCGGCCGCGGCCCTGAATTTCCCAACATGAGCAACATCCCCGCCGACCTTCGCTACGCCAAGACGCACGAGTGGCTCCGCCGCGAGAGCGACGGTACCGTCACCGTGGGCATCACTGATTACGCCCAGAATTCCCTCGGCGACATCACCTTTGTGCAGTTGCCGAAAGTCGGCGCCTCTTTCCGGTCGGGTGAGGCCTTCGGCGTGGTCGAGTCGGTCAAAGCCGCGAGCGATCTTTACGCCCCGGTCGCGGGCACGGTGGTTGCGGCGAACGCGACGCTGGACGGAACACCCGAGACTGTGAACCGCTCTCCGTTTGCCGACGGCTGGATGATTCGTCTGAAGCCTGCGGATGCGGCGGCCGGCGGCGACCTGCTCGACGCGGCCGCCTATGGCCAGCAGGTGGGCTGAGCCGCGGGCGATCCGCGTTTAGCTCTGCGGATCAATTTCGGAGATCAGGGCCTGGAAGCCCTGGTGCTCCTTCAGTTCCTCCAGATCGGGATCCTGGAGCATCCACTCGACATCGCGGTAGCCCAGTTGCACCGCCCGCCGTAGGACGCGCAACGCGTCGGTCCGGCGGCGCGAGAGCGCGAGACTGCAGGCGAGGTTGTAATGCGCGGTGGGATTCGAGGGATCGAGGCGGACGAGTCGCCGGTCCATCCGCAGGCCATCGGCGATCCGGCCCTGCTGGGTGTACAGCCCGCCGAGGATCTCGATCACCCGGGTGTAGCGGGGGCTGCGGCGCAGGACCGACTCGAAGAAACCGACCTCAAACTCGACGCTGCGGTCCTTTGACTTGGGCATGAGAGGAACTGGAGGCCGGTCGACGCGGGCAGGCGGCGGTGTCGCGCAGCGCGTCGCAGCGCGCGCTCACTTGGAGACGCTGGCTGACGGGAGTAAGACCCAGCTTGGTGGAAACGGAGTTGCCGTACCACGACATGAAGGGCGCGCCGATTTCGAAGATGCGGTCGCAATCGAGGCACACCACCTGGGCAACCTGCGAATCCTGCCCGGCTCGATTCGCGCGGTAGTATTTTTCGCCGGCGCCGATGTCCACTTCCCGCAGGAGCGCGCTTTCCGTCATGATCGGCAGCGTGCGGTAAACCGTGGCGCGGGCGACGGAGTCGTCGATGGAGCGCGCGTAGCCGAGGAGTTGCTCGGCGGTGAAGTGGTCGGGCTGCGCGAGCGCGGCGTCGAGGATGGCGAGACGCTGGTTAGTCGCGCGCAGGCCCTTCCGGGCGAGGAAGCTCCGGAATTTTTCGTGGTCCTGCGTCTTGCTCACCACGCGAATGTCGCGGCCGCCGCGCGCCGGTGTCAACGGGTTCGTGGCCCCTGGATCCTTCACCCCGCGACCATTGCCGCCTATGGGGCGGAGCCCCGGCGGCGATCCGGTGGCGGCTCGCGTTCTGGGGCAGGGATCGCCAGTTTCCCCTGATGGACATGCGCGAGACGTGGGAGGTTTTGAGTTACATGGTCACGGTGGTCGGGCTGCCGTTCGCCATCGCGATCTTCATCTTCGAGCAGCGGCGTGAGCGGCAGAGCGAGGAGGAGGAGATTTTCCAGCGCTTGTCCGACGAGTACCGCGAGTTCCTGAAACTCGTTTTGGACAACTCCGATCTGCATCTCCTGCGGTTCGACGGAGTCCCGCACGAGTTGACCGAGGACCAGAAGGAGCGGCGATTGGCGATCTTCGGCATCCTGGTGTCGCTCTTCGAGCGTGCTTACTTGCTCGTGTACGAGGAGAGGATGGGAAAACAGGCCCGTCGGCTCTGGCAGTCCTGGGAGGATTACATGCGAGAGTGGGTGCGCCGCTCCGAGTTTCGCGACGCCCTGCCGGGGCTGCTCCAAGGGGAGGACCCTGACTTCACCGCCTACATCACGCGCCTGGTGGAGGTGGAACGTCGCCTCCAGCCGTGAGGGGCCGCTTCGTCGTCTCCGGAGACCTGCGGTTATGGAACCATGCCCGCGGTCGCGCCGGGCTCAGTTAAGCCGGAACTCCACCAGCACGGGCAGGTGGTCAGAGGCGTTGGTGGAGATCACGGCGGCGCTCATCGGGGTGAGCGCTCCAGGGGTGTACCAGAGGTAGTCGATGCGCCGGACGGGCTTCCGCACCGGGATGGTGAAGCCCTGACCTTTCCCGACCGCCGGCCATGCGTCCCGCAGGAACTCCGCCAGCCGCAGGATGGGCGCGCTGCCTGGAACGGCGTTGAAATCCCCGGCCGCGATCACGGGCTTAGATCCGGCTGCGGTCACCGCCAGGCGCAGTTCATCCACGCTGGCCAACCTCTCCTCGTCGCCGGACCGGAAATCGAGGTGCGTGTTGATGAACAGCAGTTCACGGCCGCCCACTTGTACCGTCACCTCCTGGAAGCCGCGTTGCTCGCCGGGACGCGGTGCTCGGAACCGCGTGTTCCGCGATGTTTTCACCGGAAAACGTGATAGGACGGCGTTGCCATACTCGCCGCCCTGATGCGGAAGATTGCTCTCGAACCGCACGGCGAGGCCCGTCAGCCGGGCGAGCTCCGTGGGAATATCGCGGCGCTGGGTGCGCTCGACGCCGCGGTCCACTTCCTGCAGGCCGACCAGGTCCGCGCGGGCGTCGGTGATCACGCGGGCGATCCGTTCCAGGTCGAGGCGGCCGTCGATTCCCTCACCGTGGTGGATGTTGAAAGTCATCACCCGCAGCGTGAGCGGCTCGGAGGCGGCTGCCATGGACAGCGCCAGGCCGGAAAGGAGCAGGGTAATCAGCTTTGTCTTCATGCGGCGACTCGAGCCGGCCTGCTCGTCGGGTGCGGGGCAAGACTTCTCGGGGTGCTTGCTGATGAGAGGGGCGCGTTCTACGTTCCGGAAACAAGGCCGTCGTGCCGATGTCGACTCCCTCTGTCATGCGTCCGCCCCGCCGCCTGCTTTTTTTTCTAGCTGGGTTGGCCGCCGCCATGGTCGCCACGTTCTTTTTGCTGCTCTTGCCCTCCGTGCAAACCGGTCTGGCCAGGCGGATGTTAGCGAACCGACCGGAGTGGGGGCTGGCCGTGGAGCGAGTAGGCCTCGGGTGGGGGAGCTTACGGCTCGCCGGCCTGAAGTGGGTGGGGCTGTCGCTCGACGTGGCGGCGCCGGAGGTGGAGCTCGAGTTCAGTGTGCCGGACCTGTTTTGGGATCGCGCCGTGGCGGTCCGGGCGGTGCGCATGCGGGACCTCGCTATCAATGCGCGGGAGCGCCCGGCGGTTGCGTCCGTGCCAGCGACGGTTCCCGGGGCGCCCGGAACAACCGTGCCGCCCGCGGTTGCTCTGGCGGGGGTGCTGCGGCGAGCGCGGTTGCCGGTGAATGTGTCGCTCGACGGGGTCGACGTCGCCGGAAAGCTCGCTTTGCCCGGGCGGACGGCGCCCGTGGTTTTCTCCGCGCGGGGTGGAGGCTTTGCCGACGGACGCGAGGGCAAGGTGGAGGTGGTGCTTGGCTGGGACAGCGGTGACCCGCGGATCGGTTCTTTCGCGACTGCTGGCTCGTTGCGGGCCCGGATGTCAGGCCCGAGAGCTTTTTCCGAAGTGGTGGTCAACCTGGAGTCGAAGGCGCGGGGCGACGCGTTTCCGGGAGGGGCCACGCTCTCGACCGAAGCCCGTGTTTTCCGCGAACGCGAAAGCGAAGGCTACCGGCTCGCGCTGGCCACGCCGCGTCACGCGGTCCTCGAGGTGTCGGGGGAGCTCCGCCCGGCGGATGACCGCGTGCGCGGCAGCTGGAGACTCGACCTGGCGTCCGCCGATCTTGCGCCCCTCGCGCTCGGCGTCGCCCTGCCCGGATTCACGGCGCGCGGCGAGGGGTCGCTCGAGATCGACCCGGTTGCGTTCGCGCCACGGGCGGCGGGGAAAATCACGTTGGGGCTGCGGGCTCTCGAGGTCCTGAAGCCGGAGTTGCAGGCGGTCGGTGAAGTGAACTTACGCGCGGATTTCGACGCTGGCTGGAGGGCGGGGGTGATTTCGATCGCGCGGTTGTCCGCGCGGGCGGAGAGCAGGCGCCCGGTGCTGAGTATCGAGGTGACCCAGCCGTTCACCGTGAACCCCGCGCGGCATGAATGGTTCCCGCTGGCGCCGAACGGCGAGCTGGCGCGGATCCGGATCGAAGGGGTGCCGACGTCCTGGCTGGCGCCGTGGGCCGCTGGCGTGGAGGTCGATGGCGGCGACTGGAGCGGCGAGATCGCGGCGGACGTCGCGGATGGCGCTCTCTTATTACGCACCGTTCGTGCGGTGACGTGCGGCGCGCTTGCGGTCGCGCGCGGGGGGCATCGGCTCGTGAAGGGCGGGGAACTCACCTTGACGGGGTCGGCCACGCTCCGGTCCGGCGGCTGGCAGGCCCGGGTGGAAACCCTGGCGTTGCGCGCGCTCGGCCAGGATCTGGCGAAGGGAGAGCTGCGCCTCGGCCGACTCGCCGGGCCGGACCAGCCGGTGAAAGCCGAGGGCAACCTGCGTCTCGATCTCGCGGCGGTGGCGCGGCAACCGTGGTCGGAGGGACGTCTCGCGATCACGGCCGGAGACCTCACCGCCAAACTGGCCGCTACGCTGGGGTTCGATCGGAACGTGCAGGCCGAATTGCGGACCGAGCGCTTGCGCGGCGGCCCGGCGGCGGTGGAGCTGCCGGCGGTGGCGGTCGACCTGCGCGCCGGGATCGACCGCGCGGGCAAGGTCTTCATCTCGGCGCCGGTGCGGTGGACGAAGGACGGCCGTGTCTCCGACTTTAAACTCACGGGAGAGTTTGTGCCGCGGGCGGGTTCCCCGGGCGGTCGCGTCGAGGCGCGACTCACCGGCGGAGTCGTGCACGTGGCGGATGGCGAGGCGCTGGCCGTGTTGCTGAAACCAACGAATCCGAAGGCCTCATCACCCACGGCGGTTCCGGTTGCGGTTTCAGTGCCGAAGGCGCCGCCCTGGTTGGACTGGGAAGGAAGGGTGGAGATAGATCTCGCCGAAGTCGTGCGGGGCGAGGCGCTGCAGGCCCGGGATGTCAGGGGTAACCTGGAGTTGGACGCGGGGAAGGTGCGCTTGGAGGCGCTCCGGGGTTCCCTGGGGGATCGCGGCCGCGCAACGCTCTCCGGGGCGCTGGCCTTCGAGGCAGGGCGACCGGATCCTTATGCGGCAGAAGTGCAGGTCGAGGTGCGCGAATTCGATCCCGGACCTTGGTTTCGCGTGGCCTCCGGTGGAAAGCCCGCGACGCTCGAGGGCAGTTTCATGGTGAGCAGTCGTCTGCGCGGGCGCGCAGCCGAACTCGACGGGTTGCCGGACGCGGTGGCAGGGGAGGTGCTGGTCAGCAGCCGTGGGGGAGTTTTCCGGGGTCTGCCAGTGAAAGCCGGTGCGGTCGCTAGCGGCGGCGGAAAGGTGGCCGGAATGATCGCGGCCGCGGGAAGCACGCTGGGCGGTTTGACGGGAAGGAAGGAGCCTCCGGTCGTCGCCAGCCGCGCTCAGGCGGTGGCCGAGTTCGCCGCCAGCCTGGGCACCATACCCTTCGACCAACTCAGCTTCGTCATCAGCCGGGATGCCGCGCGCAACCTGGCGCTGCGCGAGTTCATTCTCATCGCCCCGGAACTGCGGCTGGGCGGAGCTGGCTCGCTGCTCGGCCGGGGCGATGCGGGCGTGCTCGACGACTCCCTCGCGTTTGAGCTCTCGCTTCGCGCGCGAGGGAGGCAGGGCGACCTTTTGCGTCACCTCGGGCTGCTGGACGGGGACGTCGACGACCTTGGTTACGGGACCTGTCGTCTTCCGCTGCGAATCGCGGGCACGCCGGCGCAACCGGACTGCGCGGAGCTGACGGCTCGTCTGGCGAGGCTGGCGGCGGGCAGACCCGGGGTGTCGGAGAAGGCTGGGGATTTTCTGCAGCGTATCATCGGCGCGCCGAAGTGACGCGCGGCGTTGCCTTGGCGCCGGCGCGGTCCATGTTCGGGACGTGATCGCGTCCATCGCCTTCCACCGGTTCCGGGCCCTCCGGGACACGCGTGTGTCGCTCGCGCCTTTCAATCTCGTCGTTGGTCCCAATGGCAGCGGCAAAACGAGCCTCATGGAGGCCATCCTGCGTCTGCGGACTCTGTCCGCGCTTCCGGTGAGCGAGGTGCCTTTCAGGCGCGAGATGGCGGGACCGGAGATCGAGTTCGGGTTCGACCCGCCGTTCGACGGCCTGCGCGTGAAGCTCGGGTGTGAGTCCGACGCCGTGTGCGACACGCTGCGTTTGGAGCCGGCAGGGGGGGGACGATGGGGTGACCTGCGGTGGCGGCTCTCGACGGTGCGCGGCTACGTGCTCGACCATGACGCGCTGGCCGGCCCGGGCCGGCGTGAGGACGGCGCGGAGCTGGCGCGGGACGGCGGAAACCTTGCCGCGGTGCTATCTCATCTCCAGCGGGAGCAGCCGGCGGCCTTCGCGGGGTTGGTCGCGGAGGCGCTGCGTCTGATGCCCGAGTTTCGCGCGCTGCTGATCGAGGACCGGCCGGAAGGCTTGGTCGGATTGTCCCTCCAACTGGTCGAGGGCGCGGTGCTACCGGCGTCCGAGTTGTCCCAGGGCACGCTCTACCTTCTCGGATTGCTGGCGCTGGCTTTCGATCCGCGGCCGCCGCGGTTGTTGTGCATCGAGGAGATTGATCGTGGCCTCCATCCGCGCACGCTGCGCCAGGTGAGGGATCTGCTTTACCGGCTGGCCTACCCCGTCGACGGCCGGGAGCCGGTGCAAGTGCTGACCACGTCCCACTCGCCCTACTTCATTGATCTTTTCCGGGACCACCCGGAGGAAGTGATCATCTCGCAGAAGGTGGGCCGGGCGGCGCGCTTCGAGCGGCTGTCGGATCGTCCCGACCTGCCCGAGTTGCTGCAGGAGGGCTCGCTCGGCGACATGTGGTTCAGCGGAATCCTGGGGGGCGTTCCCGAGGAGCGATGAAGGTCGCACTCCTGAGCGAGTCGCCCGCGGACGAGGCGGCGCTCCGGGTGCTCGTCGCGGCGGTGCTGCGGCGACCGCTGGACTTCGTGGGGCCCGGCTACCGCGCGCGGGGCTGGCCGAACGTTGCGCAGGTGATGCCGGCCGTGTTGAGACACCTGCACTTCAACACCGACGCCGACGCGCTGGTGGTGGTGGTCGACGCTGATGATTCCGTGGTGCACACCGCGGAGCATGATCGTCCTGGATATTTCCATCCACATTGCCGGATGTGCCGGCTGCGCGCGGTCCACCGGCAAACGACGCGGCGGTTTCCCGCCATCAACGGGCGGGAGCGCGTCCTGCGGTCGGTCGGGGTAGCGGTGCCCGCGATCGAGGCTTGGTACCTGTGCGGGAGGGACGATCAGGTTACCGAGGCGGCGTGGCTGGCGGGGGCGCAGTCAGGTCGCGCACCGTATTCGCGGGCGGAGCTCAAGCTGCGCGTTTACGGCACCGACCGGCCGAGCCTTGCCCTGGAGATCGAACGGGCGTTGGCCGAGGTGGAGAGGCACCGGGTCGACACCCGAAGGTTGGAGCATGAATTTCCCGGATTCGCGGCCTTGGCGACGGACCTTCGTTCCGGCGTAAGCCCCGCCCAAGGCCGGGCAGAAATGCTTTGATCGTTTGCGAAGGGGCGCGAAAAGCTCTGCGTAATCTATGCCCCTCCCGTTCCCGCGGCGGCGTTCCCGGCTGCCGTATTACCTCGAACTGTCAGCCAGTCTGGTCGCCCGGCTGCTCTACCGGGTTCGTTCCAGCGGCCTCGAGCATTTCCCCCGCGAAGGCGGCGTCCTGCTCCTCTGCAACCACATCTCGTACGTCGACGTGATCGTGCTGCAGTTGGCTTGCCCGCGCCCGATCCGTTTCGTCGCCTACCACGGGCTGCGGCGAACCCCGTTTCTCAACTGGTGTTTCGAGATCTCGGGCTGCATCGGGATCTCTGCCCAGCAGCCCCGGGAGGGCTTACGGGCAGCCGCCGCGGCGCTCCAGGCCGGCGAGGTCGTCGGTCTTTGCCCCGAGGGGCACATTTCCCGTACCGGTCAGCTGATGCAGCTGCAAAGAGGCTTCGAGGTCATCGCCCGTCAGGCGGGTGCGCCCGTGCTGGCCGCGTCGATCGACGGGGTGTGGGGCTCCGTGTTTTCGTTCGCGGGAAACAAGTACCTCTGGAAGTCGCCGCGTCTCCTGCCCACGCCGGTCTTCATCGCCTTCGGTCGTCCGGTGCCGGCGGCCGCGGCCACTGTCGCGTGGGCCCGCCGCGAGCTGCTGGATCTAGGCGAACGCGCCTTCCACGAGCGGCCTGCCTTACGGCGTCACCTGGGACGCGAGTGCGTGCGCATGCTCACCCGTCATCCGCGGCGGGTCGCGGTCGTGGACCGCACGACCGAGCGCCGCGTGCTCACTTGCAGCCAGCTCTATGCCGCGGCCGCCGTGCTGGGCCGCCGGATCCGCGCTACCGTGCCCGAGCGTCGCGTCGGCATCGTGCTCCCGCCGGGCATCGGCGGCTTCATCGCGAATCTGGCGGTCGTCGCCGCGGGCAAGGTGCCGGTGAATCTCAACTTCACCGCCGGGCGCGCCGCACTGGAGGCCAGCATGCGCATCGGAGGCGTGGGCACCGTGCTTTCGGCCACCGTCATGCGGGAAAAGGTGCCCGGCTTTCCCTGGCCCGAGCGCACGTTGGATTTGAAGTCCGAGATCGAGGCGGCCGGCGGGAAGCGCGCGATGGTACCGTGGATGCTCGCGGCACTGCTGCTGCCCAATCAATGGTGCGCCGGTCTGCTCGGACTTCCCCGGGAGGGTGACGGGGAGGAAGCCGGCCTGCTCTTCACCAGCGGCAGTTCGGGCGAGCCCAAGGGTGTCGTGCTCACCCACCGCAACATCCTGGCGAATTGCGCGCAGGTCTCCTCGCTTTCCGTGATGCCCGAGACGTGCACGCTGCTCGGCTGCCTCCCGATCTTCCATAGCTTCGGGTTCCTCGCGACGCTCTGGTACCCGATGATGCGGGGCTGCGCGGTGGTCACCGTGCCCAGCCCGCTCGACACGCGCCGGATTATCGACGCGATCGCGGCGGAGGGCGTCACGGTCATGCTGGGGGCGCCCACCTTCATCCGCCCGGTGCTGAAGAAGGCGAAACCCGCGGAGCTGCGCTCGCTCGATCTGGTGGTGACCGGCGCGGAGCGGCTGCCGGAGGATCTGCACCGGGGATTCCTGGAGAACTTCCATCTTGAGATCCTGCAGGGGTACGGCCTCACGGAGACCACCCCGGTGGCCAACATCAACCAGCCCGATCCCCCGCTGGTCTTCTCGACCAACGAGCATCAACCGGGCAAGCGCGCGGGTTCCGTCGGCCGCCTGATGCCGGGGTTGACCGCGCGTATCATAGATCCGGAAACGCGCGCCGATCTGCCGCTCACGGCGACCGGTCTGCTGCTCCTCCGCGGGGCCAATGTCTTCGGCGGATACCTGGACGACCCGGCCAAGACGGCCGCGGCCTTCCAGGACGGCTGGTTCGTCACGGGCGATCTCGGGCGCTTCGATGACGATGGTTTTCTCTACATCGAGGGCCGCCCGTCCCGCTTCTCCAAGATCGGAGGCGAGATGGTTCCGCATGGCACCGTCGAGCAGGCGATCGAGCGGGTCATGGGCTGGGAAAATGGCGAGACGCCCACGGTGTTCGTCTCGGGGGTGCCGGACGTCGCCAAGGGCGAGGCGCTCGTGCTGCTGACGACGCGCGAGGTGAGCCTCGAGGATTTGCGGTCGCGGCTCGCGGCAAGCGGCGTGCCGAATCTCTGGGTGCCGAAGATCATCCAGCGCGTGGAAAAGATCCCCATGCTGGGCACCGGTAAGACCGACCTTAAGGCCTGCCGGGATCTGGTGCTGCAGGTCGCCGGATGAACCGGCGGGCTCCGTGATCCGCGCGGGGCGTCAGGCCAGGGTGACGACCCGCGCGGCCTTCACGAACGCGGGTTCGATCTCCACGCCGAAACCGGGGCCGTTCGGGCAGCGCACGCGGCCTTCCTCGCAGCGGAGCGACGACGTCTCGCAGGCGACCGGCAGTTCGGCGTTCCCTTTGAACTCCATGAACGGACCGATGTTCGGCGTGAACGAGGCGAAGTGGACGACGTCCAGGTAGCCTAGTCCGCCGCCCGACATGTGCGGCACCACCGTCATACCTGCGGCGGCCGCCATGCGGGCGACCTGGGTGGCGCGCACATAACCACCCCCGTAGTGCAGGTCGGGCTGCACGATGTCCACGCCGCGGTGCTCGATCATCCATTGCCAGTTCCGCAGGCTGAACTCCTGCTCGCCGCCGGCCACGGGCAGGTTGAGCGCGTCAGCGACCTCCTTGGTTTCCCAGTGCCAGTCGAACGGGCAAGGTTCCTCATAGAAAGCGTAGCCGTGGGCCTCCATCAGCCGGCCGATCCGGATCGCCTCGGGCACATCGTAGGAACTGTTGCTGTCGGCATAGAGCGTGAAGCCGTCCCCGAAGGATTTCCGCACGAGGGGAATGAGCGCCTCCGTGCGGCCGGGCAGGGAGTCGGCGTTGCGGCTCATCCGGCCGCCGACGCGGAACTTCAGCGCCTTCACCCCCGAGCCGGCCACCAGTTTCCGGAGGTGCTCGATCTCCTCCTCGGGACGGTTGCCGCGGTTGCTGCTCGCGTAGTAGACGGGGATGTCGCGCCGGATCGCGCCGCCGAAAAGGTCCGCCACCGGGCGCCGCGCGGTGCGCGCCAAAAGTTCCAGCAGCGCCATCTCGATCGCGGCCACGCCGGACCACAGCGCGATCCCCTGCAGCTTGTAGTTGGATCCGTGGCGGTAGGCGTCCCAGAGGAGATCTTCGAGGCGGCGGGCATCCTGTCGGAGGAAGACCGGGCGGATGTTTTTCAGGAACACCGGGAATGATTCGGCCATCCGGGAAGGGTTCGGTACCGTGATCACCTCGAGACCGTCGGCGGACCGCGTGCGCAGGAGGTAGTGCTTTCCGTTGCGCAGCAGGTCCACCGACTCGACGCGCACCGGAGAGTTGAGAAAGTCCGTGCGGAGCACCGGCTGCCCTAGGATGCGGTCGAGCTCGGCCTTGGTGACCCGCGGGTCCGGGGCGGCGGCGCGGGAGCGGGTGAGCCCGCCGGCGGCCAAGCCGACGAGTGCGGCGGAACGGATAAAGGAACGGCGGGTGGGGTGCATGGGGTGGCCCGTTTTTTGGCTAATGCCCGAGGTCGACGCAACGCCCCGCGCTTTACAACCGCGCCGTTTGCGGGACGGTGGTCGCGATGGCCGAATCCACGCCGCCCAATCCCGCCGAATCCGGCCTCGAGGTCCGCTCCGCGTTCGTGCGCAACCGCAACGCGCTGATCGCGCGGGCTGATTTCGGGGAGCTCTTCGTCGACTATTACCTGCACCTCGGCGCCCACGGGCTGCGACTGGAACCGGGAATTGACGCCCTCTTCAAGCGGGCGCTCGCGGCCTTCACGCTGCACTGCGCGTCACGTCCGCGGAACGAGCTCACCGCGTGGACGATCAATTTCCAGCGCCCTCTCGTTAACGTGTTTCTCGTCGGTGACAATGAGACCGGCATCGTGACCGGCCGCGTTTTCACCGAGGACGTGAAGGTCGGTCCGGAGAATCTGTTCTACGCGGACGTGGTGCGGGGCCATCAGCCCAAGCGCCGGAGCGCGGTGACTTTCGAGGGAGATGACCCGCTGGCCGCCGTGGAGAAGTTCTACGCCCAGAGCGAGCAGCGCCGAGCGAGGTATTTCCAGACGGCGGAGGAGGAGTTTCGCCTGTTCACGGAGCATCCCGATTGCGACGTCGCATGGCTGCGCGGACTCGACGGGGCGCGCGCGGCGGCGGTTGACGCCGACGAGGTGGTGGTGCCGCTCGAGCGCCGCCACTACCGCTGGCATTGCGGCTGCAACCAGCGGCGCATGCTCGAGGTGCTGGCGCCGGTGATGCGGCAGGCGCCGGAGGAGCTTTTCGGCGGCGACGCGCGGCTGGAGATGCGCTGCCCGCGGTGCGCCTCGCGGCACGTGATCACCCGCGAGACGCTGGAGGCCTTCGTGGCGGGCGACGGTACGGCTCCGGCGGCATGAGCCCGGCGGAGACCGCGGGCACGGTGCTCGGCGTGATCGGCGTCACGCTCATGGTGCGGCAGAGCGTGTGGGGCTGGCCGGTCGGTCTCGTGCAGGTGGCGGTGTCCGCGTGGGTCTTTCACGGGGCCCGGCTGTACTCCGACGTTCTGCTGCAGGGGTGCTTCTTTGTCCTGCAGGCTTACGGTTGGTGGCATTGGCGCCGAGGCGGGGAGGGAGAGGGCCGTCCTCCGGTGACGCGATCGGCGCCGCGTTTGGTGGCGACGTGGGCCGTTCTGGGCTTGGTTCTGACGATGCTCTGGGGCGAGCTGATGCGGCGCGTGACCGGCGCCGCCCTGCCGCACTGGGATGCGTTCATTCTGGTCTTCAGTCTGCTGTCGCAATGGCTGCAGGCACGGAAGCGTCTCGAGAACTGGGTGGGATGGATGGCGGTGAACTCGGTGGCCATCGGGGTCTACTGGGCGCGCGATCTGCGCGGATTCGCGGCGCTCTACCTGCTCTTCCTGGGCATGGCGATTTGGGGGCATGTCTCGTGGCGGCGCACGATGGAGGAGCCGCGCGATGCCTGACCCTCTGCGGATCGTGGTTTTCGGCACCGAATCGACCGGCAAGACCGCGTTGGCGGGTGCGCTCGCGCGACGTTTCGGGGAACCTTGGTCCCGGGAGTTCGTGCGGGAGTTCTGGGAGACGCGCAGCGGGCGTATCGGCACGTCCGATCTCGACGCGATCGCGCGCGGCCAGATCGCCGCCGAGGAAAACGCCGCGATCGCCGCGCGACGCGTGGTGTTTCTCGATACGGATCTGCTCACCTGCACGGTTTGGAATGATCTTCTTCATCCCGGGGCGTGTCCCGACTGGGTGCGGGCCGAGGCGGAGATCCGGGCGCGCGGCTGCGCCCTGTATCTCCTCTGTGATGCCGACGTGCCTTTTACGCCGGATCCGCAGCGATGCTTCCCTGGGCCCGGAGCTCGGGAGCGGGCGCGTGGGCTTTGGCGCGACGCGCTGGTTTCGCGCGGCCTGCCCCGCGTCGAGATCCGCGGCGGCTGGGAGCGGCGGGAAAAGACTGCCGTCGACGCGGTGGAGTCGCTGCTGCGGGAGCGGTTGGCTTGAGCTGCTGCCGCTGGTCAGGGCGCGACCCAGACCACTTCCTCTCCGACCGCCGGCCGTCCCTTCGCTATGGAGGTGCCCAGCGTGCGGCCGCGCACGTGGCGTGAGACGGCGAGGCGGGCGGTCTCGCGCAGTTCGGCGAGGCTGCGCACGAGGAGTTCGCCACCCTCCGTCAAGGCGGCGGGCGGGGCATCGCCGGCGAGCTCAACGAAGGCGAAGCGTCGCTCCTGGTCGACGGCGATGATGCGTCCCACGATCAGGCGGGGGCTGGGCGCGAGCGGTTCTCGCGGAGGCGCCGGCGGGGAGGTAACCGGGCGCACCGAAGTGCAGCCGGCTGACGCCAGGATGGCGATGCAAAGGACGTGAAGCGCGGGGCTGCTTTTCATCCGGGATCAATCCCGTTACCCGCTCTCGACCCTCCGGTCTTGGTCAGGACTTGGCCGGCGGGAACGTGAAGCCGGAGGAGATTCCCGGGATCGAGGGTAGCGCGGGGGCGGCGGCCGAGCGTGGCCCACCGGGGGGGCGGGCGGTGGCCGCGACCTTCATCAGGTTCTGCGCGTTGTCGATCTGCTCGGCGTCGAAGAAACCGTGCAGTTGCCGGATGCGCGTCGGGTGGCGCATTTTGCGCAGCGCCTTGGCCTCGATCTGGCGGATGCGCTCGCGCGTGACCTTGAACTGTTTGCCGACCTCCTCGAGGGTGCGGCTGTAGCCGTCGACTAGGCCAAACCGCAGGGAGAGGACGCGCCGCTCGCGCTCGGTGAGGGTGTCAAGGACGTCGATGATCTTCTCGCGGAGCAGCGAGTAGGCCGTCATGTCGTACGGGTTCTCGGCCGATTTGTCCTCGATGAAGTCGCCGAACGATGTGTCGTCGCCGTCGCCGACCGGGGACTGCAGGGAGATGGGCTGCTGCGCCATCTTCATGATCTGCTGCACGCGCTCCACCGGCAGATTCATCTCGTCGGCCACCTCTTCGGGCGTGGGCTCGTGGCCGAACTCCTGCAGGAGCTGCTTCTGCACCTGCATGACCTTGTTGAGCGTCTCGATCATGTGCACCGGAATGCGGATGGTGCGGGCCTGGTCGGCGATCGAGCGGGTGATGGCCTGGCGGATCCACCAGGTGGCGTAGGTCGAGAATTTGTAGCCGCGGCGGTACTCGAATTTCTCCACCGCCTTCATCAGGCCCATGTTGCCCTCCTGGATCAGGTCCAGGAAGGAAAGGCCGCGGTTGGTGTACTTCTTCGCGATCGAGATTACGAGGCGCAGGTTGGCCTCCACCATTTCCGTCTTCGCCTGGTGCGCCTCGCGCACGTGCACCATCGTCTGCGCCACCACGGCCAGCAGGCCCTCGGGCGAGATGCGCTGCTGGGATTCAATCTGACGCAGGCGGTTTTGCACCGCCTTGGTGTCGATGGTCGCGTCCTTCTTGGTCTTCGGGTGCTTGGCCCGTTCGAGCTGCAGCTGCAGTTGCTCGATGTCCTCCAGCACGGGGCGGAGCTGCTCGAGGTACTCCTCGTAAACCTTGAGCTTGAAATAGAACTTCCCGAAGCACGCGCGCAGCACCGTCTCACGTTTCTTCAGCTTGGTCTGGACCTTCTTGCGCGCGGCGTCACCGCGCGCCTTCTGCAGTTCCTCCCAGCCCTCGGCGACGCTTTCTTCGGCGTGCCGCGCCTGATCAACCAGCTTTGGCAGGCCCTTGAAGTAGGCGTCGCGCGACTCGATCTTCTTGTCGATCACCAGACGGTCGAAGCGCTCCTCGCGGTTCAGCAGCTTGCTGCCGAGGCCCACGATGTAGCCCCCGATCGCCGCGGCCTGGAACAGCGCCTCCTGCGCCTTGAGCTCCGCGGTTTCTATCCGCTTGGAAATCTCCACCTCCTGCTCGCGGGTCAGCAGCGGGACCTGCCCCATCTGCTTCAGGTACATCCGGACCGGATCGTCGAGGATGTCGTTCTGCGATGACTTCGACTGCTCCTCCTCGGCCTCCTCCATCCGCTGCTTGTAGTCCTCGACCTGGTCCGGCTCGAGGATCTCGATCTCAAGGTTCTGCAGGATGGAGAGGACGTTATCGATCTCCTCCTGGTTCTCGACCGACTCGGGCAGGGCCTCGTTGATGTCGTCGAAGGTCAGGTAGCCCTGTTCCTTGGAAAGGCGGATGAGGTTGCGGATCTTGTCGTTGATGCCCCCCGCCGGGGCTGCCTCCGCGCCGGCCTCGGCGTTCTCGGCCGGGGTCGCCGGTACCTTGGCGAGAGCCTCTTCGACGGCGTCGGACTGGGCGGTTTCAGCGGGGGCAGACTTGGACTTGCGCGGCATGTGGGAGTGGCTGGTACGGAACGGCTTTGGATGCGGAGGTCAAACCGCGGTCGTGAGCGATAACGGAAGGCGCAGCTGGCGCTGGATTTCAGAACGTTCCTTCAAGAGAGAAATCGGGTCATAATCACTGTCCGGTTGGGGGGTGGCCAAAGCAAGTTCTATCTGCCTCAGGCGCGGCTCCACGCTGCGCGCGCGCAGCCGGCGCAGTCCTTCCTGCGCGACTTTCAATGGGTCATCGATCGCCGGTACCTCGAAAAGAATGCCGGCGACCAAGGCGCGCTCCTCCTCGGCCTCGAGAAGGCTGTCGATCTGCTCGCGGCCTGGCCACGTGTCGTGCTCGAACTCCCCGAGGAAGCGGTTCAGCAGCCGCCCGGCCACGTGCGCCGCGCCCTGGTCGATCCAGTCGGGTCGCACGGCGTGGCTCAAGGGTTTGCCCAGCGTTTCAAAATGGAGGCAAAGCATCAGCAGCTCATGTTCGGGCGTGACGCCGGCCGGCGCCGCCACCTGGGCGGGGGCGGAAGAAGGCTCGCCCGGGCGGGCCGGCGATTGCCGGCGAAACTGCACCTCGGCCGTCTGCAGCTCTTTCTCCATCACCCGCGGGAGCAGCCCGAGTTTGGCGGCGGCCTCGATCACGAGATGCGCGCGCGCGGACTCGCTGGGGCTCTGGGCGATCAGCTCCGCCACCGCGCGCGCGGCGCGGCTGCGTTCCTCCGGGCTGGCGTTCAACGGGTCCGGCAGGAATGCGCGGCTCGCGAAAGCCACCGCGCTCAGCGATTTCGCGCGCACTTCCGCGTAGGCCTCGAGCCCGCGCTCGAGGAACAGGAGGTCGGGGTCGACCTTGCCGTCTCCGCCGAGCGTGAGGAAGCGAGCCTCGAGGCCCGCGCGCAGCGCGAGTGGCAGGAATCTCAGCGCGGCCTTCTGTCCCGCGCTGTCGCTGTCGAAGAAACACTCCACCTGCGGGTGGTACCGGCGCAGGAGCGCGAGCTGCCCGTCGGTGATCGAGGTTCCCTGGGGGGCGATGGCGGTCTTCAGCCCCGCGCTCCAGCACCGGATCGCGTCGAGCTGTCCCTCGACCAGCACGAAGGGCCTGCCGTCCCCGACCTGCGTGCGCGCACGGTCCAGGTTGAAGAGCAGATTGCCCTTGGTGAAGATCGGGGTCTCCGGGGAGTTCACGTACTTGGCCTCCCGCGCAGGGTCATCCTCCGGCGTGAGGTCCGTCTGGCGCGCCGTGAATGCCACCACGCGGCCCTGGTGGTCGCGGATCGGGATCATCAGGCGCCCGCGGAAGCGCGGGCGCAGGCTGTGCAGCGTGATCGCCGCGTCATCGTGGATGAGAAACAGCCCGCAGCGCCGGAGCGCCTCCTCGGAGAACTTCCGTCTCAAAAGCGCTCCCGCCAGCCCTCCGCCCGCGGCGTCGGCCGCGCCAATCTTGAAATCCGCCGCGATCTCGGGCGCGAAACGGCGCCGCCCGGTCCAGTATTCCCGGAACCACGCGCCCGTGTCGTCCCGCGCAAGGAAAGCCTGGTGCAGGTGCTCGGTCGCGTTCTCGTGCAGGTCGAAAAGTTCCTGGCGCAGGGAGCGCTCCTCTCGCGTCGGCCCGCCCGTGCCCTCCTCGTACTCGATCACGATGCCGTGACGTTTGCCGATCGCCTCCACCGCTTCGGTGAACCCCAACTGCTCCGTCTCGCGCACGAAGGTGATCAGGTCCCCGGCCTTCCCGCAGCCGAAGCATTTGTAGAATCCTTTGTCGGCATCGACGTTGAACGAAGGCGTGCGCTCGTTGTGGAACGGGCACAGGCCCTTGAGCCTCGAGCCGCCGGCCTTCCGCAGCGTGACCACGCGGCCCACGACGTCGGCCAGGTTGACGCGCAACTTCAGGTCGCGGACGCAGGCGGGCTTGATGACGGGCATTGGGCGGAGGAGACGGGGAACGACCGCTTCGCGCGGGCCTGGCGGCGCCGCCGATCGCCGTCGCGTCGCCGATCAAGAATGCACTTTCAACCCGCGCACCCGACTGTCAAGTTCCCGGCCCCTTCGCGCCCGCGGCGGCGGAATTCCCCGGCCTCCGGCGGAACCCGCGGCCCGGCGGTTGTCACACCTCATTTCACTCCATGCGTGTTTTTCCCGTCCCGGCGGTCGTCGTCCTGCTGCTTCTCTCGGCCTGCCCGTCCGCGCGGGCGGCCCAGCCGGTGACGGCTCCGATGGAGCCCGTGTGGCAGTCGCGGCTCGCCGCCTTCGACGAGGCGACCTACGCGGCGCAGGTCGAGAAGATGATCGCCGCGTTCGAGCAGGCCTCGGGCAAGCGCCTCGTGCCCGGCCCCAAGCGCAAGGCCGGTCTGAAGATCTACGCCGACTCCGGCCCCGGTCTCGCCACGCCGCTTCCGCTCGTGAAGGCGGTGATCGCCTCGCTCAAGAAGCGAGGCTTCGAGCACAACGGCATCTTCCTGGTCGGTCTCAACGCCCTGCGCCTGCGGATGACCGGCTACCTGCCGTCACTCGTCTCCGGCTCGACCCCGTTTTCCGGCAACCCGGTCTACGTGCTCGAGTCCGGGCGCTACTACGACCCGGTTTGGTTCTATGATTCGCCGCTCCCGCAGCGCTTTGATCCGATCTTCGCGCAGGAGCAGACCAAGGGCGTGCAGGCCAACACGACCAAGGACGAGGATCGCAAAAGTTTCCTGGCCACGCCGCTGTTTCTCGACGCCGATTTCTGGATTAACCTGCCTGTGTTCACCGATCATCCCACGCTGGGCGTGAATGGCGCCCTGGTGAATGCGACGCTCTGGAACGCCTCCAACACCGCGCGCTTTTTCCGCTCCCCGGCCAACGCCCCCGCCGCGGTCGCCGAGATGAGCGCCATCCCCGAGCTGCGCCAGACGTGGATGTTCACCCTCGCCAGCCTCGAGCACTACCAGTTCGTGGGAGGCCCGTTCTTCAACTCGCTCTACACCGTATCCGAGCCGCTCCTCTGGCTCACCAACGATCCGGTGATGATGGACTCGCTGGCGCGCGATCGCATCAACGGCCACCGCCGGCAGCAGGGATTCGAGAACCTCGACGAGGAGATCCGCACGCTGGAGTTTGCCGAGACGCTCGGCGTCGGTTCGACCAAGACGAAACAGGTACGGATGATCCCGATCGACTGAGGTCGCGGTCGCCGTCCGTTCTGCCCCGAGCGATTCCCGTTCCAGGGTTTGATTCCGCCCGGAATTCATTCGCCCAAGTTCGTCTCCGAACGGCTAACGGTCGCTTGACACGGTCTGCTCCGGATCAAGACACGGAGCTGTGTTCCCTCCTAACCTTCGCGGGTTGTTTCCCAACACTACATTGGGGTTCTGGGTCATGCTGGCTGGAGGCTTCGCGGTGCATGCCCGCGCGGCCGCTCCGGAGGTGGAGCCGGTGGAGGTTACCGCCGACATCGATTACGCCGGCGCCGGAAACGCGCGCCAGCGGCTGGACCTTTATCTGCCGCGGTCACGGTCGGGCTCGGCGCCGTTGCCGGTGATCGTCTTTGTGCACGGCGGCGGCTGGGTTGGCGGTAGCAAGGCGGCCGGGCGCTTGATCGTGCAGCCGCCTGTCGTCACGGGGAATTACGCGGGCGTCTCGATCGGTTACCGTCTCGCCGGCGAGGCGCGCTGGCCGGCGCAGATCCACGATTGCAAGGCGGCCATCCGTTGGATCCGCGCCAACGCGGCGCGCCACGGGCTGGATCCGGATCGGATCGGAGTCATCGGCACCTCGGCCGGAGGCACGCTCGCCACGCTGCTCGGCCTGAGCGGCGGTGCGGAGGACCTCGAGGGCTCGGTCGGTCCGCATGGCGCCGCGAGCAGCCGCGTGACGTGCGTCGTGAATCGTTTCGGCCGTTTGAATTTCCTCGCGCAGCCGGAGTCGGCCCGCGCCTCCGCGGCGCAGGCGGGGCCGCTCGCGCAGCGGCTCGCGCTCATGTTCGGCGGACCGGTCGACGAGAAGGCCTTGCTCGCCCGGCGGGCCTCACCGGTGTCGCACGCGGCTTCGGGTCTGCCGCCGATCATCACGTTCCACGGCACCGCGGACTCCCTGGTGCCGTTCGGGCAGGCGGAGGAATTCGACGCCACGATGCGTCGCGCGGGCGGCGCGCATCTCCTCGTGCCGGTGATAGGCGGTGGGCATGGTTACGAGAACGCGGAGGAGCGGCGTCGCGTGCGGCAGTTTCTCGATCAGCACTTGCGCGGGATTCTTTCGGTAATCTCGACGGAGCCGATTCCGCATCCTGTGAAGCGCTGAGCTGGCGCGTTCGGGCAATCGACGCGCGGACACCAACAGGTCGGTCGTGGTGCCGACGGCTTCACCAACGCCGCTTTCAACGGCGGGCACCGGGCTGCGGAGGGGGAAATACGCGGGAGACGTGGACGACAGGTTAATCCCGGAGCGATTCCATCTCCGCGACCTCGATCGCCTCGTGGCTCAAGCCGCCGCGAGGAGCAAACGGAGGTTATCGAAAACGTCGCGAGGTTTTGCCCGCGACCAAAAGCAGGTTTGCCGGGCGGGGGGGCGGTTGCTTCCTTCGGATCTACCCCATGAAGACCGCCCCCGGCCGTTGTTTGACCGCGTTACTCCTGTTTTCGGTCCTGTTTCCGATCTCTTTCGCCGCCGATGCCCGCGTTTTCCGCGCCGGCGCGGCCACCAGCAACATCACGCCGCAGCTGGGCGAGGGGATCGTCGGCAACTTCACGATCCCCCCCGCGACGCACGTCCACGACGAGCTGCACGCGCGCTGCCTCGCGCTCGACGACGGTGCGACGGGGTTGGTTTTCGTCGTTGTCGACAGTGTTTCCGTCAACCGCGAGGTGTTCGACAGCGCGCGGCGTGTGATCGAGCGCGACACGGGGATCCCCGCAGGCAATCTGGTCATGTCGGCCACGCACACGCATTCCGCCACCAGCGCGCGGGGGCGCGACGCGATGGCGATGCGCAACCCTCCCGGTGAAGCGGCGGAACGGTCGCCGCTCGACGATTACCAGTCGTTCCTCGCGCGCCGGATCGTCGACGGGGTGAAACGCGCGCTCAATAACCTCGAGCCCGCGCGCATCGCCTGGGGCGCGGGTCAGGTGCCGCAGCATGTGTTCAACCGCCGCTGGGTGCTCAAGGACGGTAAGACGGCGGTGAACCCGTTCGGCGGTCAGGATCGCGCCGTGATGAATCCGGGCTCGCGTCCGGATCTCGAGCGTCCCGCCGGGCCGGTGAATCCCGAGGTCTACTTCGTCTCGGTAGAGGCGAAGGACGGGCGCCCGATCGCCGTGCTGGGCAACTACTGGCTGCATTACGTCGGCGGTGTGCCGACGGGGCACATCTCCGCCGACTACTTCGCGGTCGTGGCCGACCGGCTGCAGCAGCTGCTCGGCGCCGACCGTCAGGACCAGCCGTTCGTAGGCCTTCTCGCCAACGGTCCCTGTGCCGACGTGAACAACAACAACGTCGCGCAGCCGGACCGCCGGAAGTACGCGCCCTACGAGAAGATGCGACTCGTCGCGGACGACGTCGCGCGCGAGATCGCGCGGGTGCGCGCCGGCTTGCGCCACCAGGACTGGGTCGAACTGCGCGCCGCGCATGCGGAGTTGGTCCTGCGCACGCGGAGGCCCGACGGCGATGCGGTCGAGAAGGCGCGGCGGGTCCTTGCCCGGCCGGCCACGGTGTCGCCGATCCACCGGCTGGAGAAGAATTACGCGGACCGCGTGGTTTCCGCGACGGAGTGGCCCGAGACGCTGAGCGTGATGGTGCAGGCGGTGCGCATCGGTGGGCTCGGCGTGGCGGCGATCCCGTTTGAGGTGTTCACCGAGACCGGGCTCGAGATCAAAGCGCGGTCGCCGTTCCCCGACACTTTCACGATTGAGCTGGCGAACGGAGGCTACGGCTACCTGCCGACGCCCGCGCAGCACGCCCTTGGGGGCTACGAGACCTGGCTCGGCACGAACCGCGTCGAGACCGCGGCTTCCGACAAGATTGTCGCGAAGCTCCTGGAATTGCTCGCCGAGGTGAAGCGGGGTAGCGAAGGCCGGCCATGAGTTTCCCTCGCGGTATCCGGAGATTGCTGCTCGGAGCCGGGATGGCGGGGGTGGCGGTGACCGGGACTCCGGCTGCGCCGGCGACGGCGCAGCCGAACATCCTGCTCCTGTTCGTGGACAACGTCGGGTACGGCGACCTCGGGTGCTACGGAAACCGCGAGGTGCTCACGCCGCGGATCGACCGTCTCGCGCGGGAGGGCGCGCGGTGTCTCGACTTCCAGGTGGTCACCACGAGTTGCACGCCGTCGCGGGGGGCGTTGCTCACGGGCCGGCATCCTTTCCGCAACGGCCTTTCCCACCAGCTCTCACCCGCGGAGAACCGGGCCGGGATCGGTCTGCCCCACGGCGAGCGCCTTATTCCGCAGTTCCTGCGGGCCGTCGGTTACGCGACCGCTTGCTTCGGGAAGTGGAACATCGGGTTCGCGCCCGGAAGCCGCCCCACCGAGCGCGGCTTCGACGAGTTCCTAGGCTTCTGTTCGGGCAACATCGGTTACTACGAGCACCTCTACGGCGGGGAGCATGACTTGTTTCGCGGCACCGAGCCGTTCCGCGCTGACGCCTACAGCACCGATCTTTTTGCCGACGCGGCGATCGACTTCATGCGGCGCCATTCCGGACGTCCGTGGTTCGTCTACCTGCCGTTTAACGCCGCCCATTTCGTCTCGGCCGGCAACGTTCCCCCGGGGGTGAAGCCGATCTGGCCGGCCCCGGCCGCCGCCTTCGCCCGCTACGGAGTCGGCGCGGATGAGCCCGACGAAAGGCGTCGCTACCGCGCGGTGCTGACGGCGCTCGACGACGCGGTCGGTCGCGTGCTCGACGAGATCGACACGCTGCGGCTCCGGGAGCGCACGTTGGTGATTTTCATCTCGGACAACGGTGCGTTCATGCTTCCCGGGCGGGGGCTCGAGGTCGCTTCCAACGGCCCGCTGCGCGCCGGTGGGACGACGTGCTACGAGGGCGGGACGCGCGTGCCGGCGTTGTTCCGTTGGCCCGGCCGGATTCCGGCGGGACGCGATGTCCGCGCGATGCTCACGCAGATGGACGTGTTGCCGCTGTGCCTGGCCGCGGCCGGAGCACCGCGGGAGACCGGCCGCATTTTGGACGGCCGTGATCCGCTGCCGGCGCTGGTTGAGGGTGCCCGCTCCCCGCACGCACGGATGGGTTTCGGGTACGCTAAAGGCGCCGGCTACCGCCAGGGAGATCTCAAGATCGTGCGCGAGACGCCGGAGAAACCTTGGGAGCTTTATGATTTGGCGGCGGACCTCGGCGAGAGCCGCGACCTGGCCCGGGAGCGCCCCGCGGACCTGGCGCGACTCACCGCCGCGCACCACGCTTGGCTCGAGGACGTCCGACGCGACGCCAGCTCTCGCGCGACCGCCCCCACCGCGCCGAAACGCGGGAAATGAATCCAGCGGCAGCTCGCGTTCCGGGTAGTGGAAGGAGCCATTCCGCATCAGCATGCATGCGGAAGCACCCTCGAATCGCTCCGCGGGCTTTCACCACGGATGGACACTGATGGACACGGATGCGGGGCGGACGGCCGAAGTCTGTTCGGAACACCTCGGAGGTCAGTGCAGACTTCGCGGATAGCGAAGACGAGAAAGCCGCTACTTATACCTTTCCGAACTTGCCGGTCTTCCGGTGCAAACAGCCACGGCTGAAGCCGCGGATTTTTACGTCGGCGAAACGGCCACCCGTTTCCGCAGGCGACTCTACCTCGAGCCGCCCACGACGCTGGCGCGGCTCTTCTCACGCTCGGCGAGGGCCTTCGGCATCGCGTCCATTAGGGCGAGGATACGCTCCGGGTGCGTCGGGTGGGTGGAGAGCAGGGCGGGAGGCGTCGGATCGTTGGCCGACTCCAGCTCGAGTGCCTCCATCACCTTCACCGATTCCTGCGGATCGTAACCGGCGCGCGCCATGTACATCAGGCCGACGAAATCGGCCTCCTTCTCCTTGGCGCGATCGAAGGCGAAGCCACCGATCCCGGTTGTAAGCCCGTACACCTGGCTCAGTGCGTCGATCGTGAGGCCGGACGCCCCGCCGACGACCCCCCCGACCATCCCCACGGCGCCGACCGTGCTGACGGCCAGTTCGCGCGAGAGTTTTTCGTGGACGTGTTTGGCGGTGACGTGGGCGATCTCGTGCGCGATGACCGACGCCAGTTGGTCATCGGTCCTGGCGATCTTGAAGATGCCCGAGAACACCCCGACTTTGCCGCCGGCCATCGCGAACGCGTTGATCTGGGGTACGTCGAAGACGATGAATTCCCAGTCGGCGTCGGGCATATCCCAGAAGACCACCTTGGAAAGCCGGTCGCCGACGCGCTGGAGTTGGTCGATGTGGTCTTTGTTCCGTGAGACGCGGTACCGGCGCTTCATGTCGTCGAACATCCCGATGCTCATCTTCGTGACCTCCTTGTCGTCGACGAGGTTCATGGCCCGGCGACCGGTGACGGGCACCTCATAGCAGCCGGCGAGGAAGAGGGCGGAGAACGCGAGAAGCAGCGAGGCGGCGATCGTCGATTTCATGGCGTGGGAGTCCCGTTTAAGACACCGGACGGGTAGGACGGTTGCGGGCAATCGCAAGCGTGGGACGCGGGCGGGCGGCAAGGGTTTCGGGAATTTCCCGGAGGCCTGAAGGCCTTTGCATTTTTTCGGAACCTCGCCATCCGTTGTCGCGGAAAAGGCGTCGGTTCCGCGGGACAGCCGCAGAAATTCCCTAACCACCGCGCAACCAGAACGTCATTCCCACAACGCCATGGCCGAGGAAAACGAAGTCAACGCGGGTCGGAAACGCCGGGTGATTCATTGGAATCCCGACGCCGGCAAGCAGGTGGAGCTTCAACGCTGGACTTGGCCGCGCATCGCGGCGTGGACCGCGGGCGGTGCCTTCGGGCTGCTGCTGGCCGCGGGTTTGGTGATCCGCGGGATCAAGCTAGTCTGGGGGGCCGAGGTCTTCTCGCCCCGGGCGGCGGAGGCCGCTTCTGCGGCCACGACCGTCGAGGGCGCGAGTTCCGCTTTCATCAGCCGAGCCAAGGCCGAGCAGTCCTTTGAGTTGGCTTCCAAGGCCCTGAAGGAACTCCGGCGCGTGCCCACCGATCATCCCTCGCAACTCGAGCAGTTGATCGTGATGGAGAAGGCTTTCTCCCAAGGGGAGGCGCTGGTTAAAGCGCACGAGTTCGCGCGGGCCTTCGCGATCCTCGAATCGCTCAACCAGGACCTCGACGCGTTCTCGCGCAACGTGAAGGCCAAGGGTGAGGCGCGGCAGGGCTACGACGCGATTTTGCTGCGGATCAAGGATCTCGAGGTGGCGCGCACCCTTGCGCCCGGCCGTCTGGAGGCCGCGTTCGAGGCGGCCGGCGCGGGTCGCCAGCTGATGGCCGACGGCAATTTCACCGGGGCGAAGCAGGTTTTTGACCGCGGGCTCGCGGAGCTGAAACAGGCCGAGCAGGTGCTGCAGGCCTTCGTTCGCGACACCCTGCTCGCGGGCCAGAAGGCGCTGGCTTCCGGGGAGAAGGAAGCGGCCCGGAAGGCTTTCCAGCAGGCCTTGGAGAAGGCCCCCGGCAATGAGGTCGCCACCCTCGGCTTGAAGCGCGCCGAGAATATCGACCGCGTGCACGCGCTCCTCCAGCAGGGAGCGCAGCTCGAGAAGGAGCGGCGCTTTGCCGATGCGGCCGAGTCCTACAAGAAGGCTTTCGCGCTCGATGGCTTCTCCGCCGCCGCACAGGAGGGGCAGTCCCGCGCGGCGCGTCTGGAGAAGGAGACCCGCTTCGCCGACTCCAAGGCCGCCGCGGAGGAAGCGCTGAAGGCGCGCGATTGGAACAAGGCGATCGCCGAGCTGGAGAACGCGCTCAAGGTCTACCCGCAGAAGACCGAGGTGCAGTCGCAGCTCAAGTCGGCCCGCGCGAGCGCCCATCGCGACGCCGTGCAGAAGGCGCTGGCGCGCGCCTTCGAGCACGAGAAGACGTTTCAGTGGAACGAGGCCCGCGCGGCCTTCAACGAGACCCTTCAGCTCGACCCCGACCAGGCTGAGGCGAAGGAAGGTTACAAGCGGGCCGGCACCGTCATCCGTGCGTTGCTCCAGTACGAGCGCTACATCGAGGCCGCGGATCAACTTGCCAACAAGGCCGACTTCCAGGGCGCGATCCGTCGCTTCAACGAGGCCATGGCCGTGAAACCTTCGTATTTGCAGGCGAGCGACCGCGTCCAGCAGCTGCAGGCCCTGCTCATGGCGCAGAACACGCCCGTGGACGTCACCTTCAAGTCGGACGACGAGACGTGGGTGCAGATCACAAACTTCCGCGCCCCGAAGAAACTCCAGGCCGAGACGATGAAGATCCTGCCCGGAAATTACGAGGTGGTGGGCCGCCGGCGCGGCTACCGCGACGTTGTCATGCTGCTTCAGGTGCGTGGCGGCGTGCCCGCCCCGGAGGTTACGGTCATCTGCACGGTCAAGGCCGACAAATGACACCTTCCATGCGCCTGCCGCTCGCCGCTTTTGCTCTTTTTTACGGGGCCTCGCTCTTCGCCGCGGACGCTGCTCGTCCGGTCAATTCGGCCGAGCGTCTGCCGTCGGGCCGCACCGGACCTTCCTCCCGTGGGCCGCTGCCTGATCCCAGTTTGCTCGACGGTTCCAAGGTCGCCGCCGAGAAGAAGGGCGAGTTCGGGATGATCGGCGACTTCGAGCTCCCCGGTGAAGAGGATGGCAAGAAAGACCAAGCGGGCGTCTCCGGAAGCGGAGGCCCGGAGAATCAGCAGAATGAATCCGGCGGCGCGGGACAGTCCGGCTCCGGAGGACCGGCGGTACAGTCCGGGGCGCAGGGATCGGGCAAGCCGGGCGTTCAAGGGCAGGGGAGCGGTAAGGACGGCAAAGAGGGCCCGGGAGGCTCGCCCGCCGTCGGTGATCCCAATGCCAAGCCGGAGGGAATGAAGGTGGCCCAATTGGGCGGCGATGCCTCGGGCTCGGTCGGCGCCGAGGGTGGGCCGCAGAAGCCGCCGCAGGTGGCGATCGGCGACACCGCCATGCGGATCCCGCAGAACCAGCAGGCGATGTCAGGCGTGGTGGGCGCCCAGCAGGCGGCCAACCAGAACACCCAAGTCTACGAGAAGGGCACCGGCACGGGCGGCAAAGGGCCGACGGGCAAGCAGGGCGCCAATCGCACCGAGAAGGGGCGCTCGATCCCCGCCGGACTCTAACCCGCCTCTGCGACCACGCACGTGAAACCCGGAATCATCCGCCTTGTCCTGCTGCTCCTCGCCGCCGCGTCGCCGCTGCCGGGGGCGACCAGCATTTATCCGATCGGCGCGATCGAGGACCTCTGGAATCTTCCCGCCGACGAGTTCCGCCAGAAATACCCCGGCATCAACGCGACGGGGCTCGGGCCCAGTGACGAGGGCTGGTACGTCCGCTACCGGCACGAAAACCTCATTTTCCTTTTCGGACCGGTCGCCGACCGCGAGGAGGCGCGGAAACGGAAGTGGGAGATGGAGACCGTCCGCGATGCCGCCATCCGCAACCGGCCGTCGCTCGCTTCCAGCCAGGTCGATTTCGTGCGCTTCAGCTTCACCAACGTCTTCGGACGCGGGGGCGACGGCACCAGTTCCGGCGAGGGCAGGGCGCGCATGTCGGCCGACGGCAAGAGCGGCCCCGACGGCGATGTCGATGGTGACGGAATTCCCAACGCCCTCGACAACGACATGGATGGTGACGGGATCCCGAACGACAAGGACTTGGACATCGACGGCGACGGGGTTCCGAATGCTCAGGACGATTATCCCTACGGCGCGATGGACGAGAAACTGCGCGGCTCCGGCGCCGACGGTAATGTGGCAAAAGCGGGCCAGGAAGGCGGCGGCAAGGAAGGAGCCGGCGGTAAACAAGCCTCCGCGGTAAAGGACGGTCGCGAAGGCAACGGTCAGGCCGGCGACGGAGCTTCCGGTGCGCCGGTCGGCGCCGGTCAGCAGGGCCAGCAGCAAGTCGCGTCCACCGGGCAGCCAGGGCAACGCGGTGCGCAGCAACCCGGGCAAAACGGTCGATTGGCGCAGTCCGGTTCGCAAGGGCAGCCCGGTTCCCAGCAAAGCACGAGTTCCGGTCAGCAAGGCAGTTCATCCAGCAGCCAGGGCGGTCAGCCCGGTTCTCCCGGCAGCCCCTCCGGTGGTCCCCCGAGTTCATCGGGCGGTTCCGCTAACCCGGTCGCCCTCCTGCAGGCGCTCCTGAAGGCGATCCTCGGTCTCTGAGCGAACTCGGCGGCGCGCGGCCCAGAAGCTGGTCGGCCGGTCTTCGCGTGATAACGAAACGAATCGGCAGCCGGTGGCACGGCGGTCGGTTTCTCATTCCCGGCCCCTCGGCCACGCCGGAAACGGTGTGCCGATCAGCGGTGTGAGGCGCTCCGCGTCATTTTAAATTGGTTATGAAGCTGGGCAGCGACCACTGGTTGTTCAGGCTGCTGGGATTGGAGAAGTTCCCCGGTTACTGGGTTGCCAGATACGCGCGGACTTCCTCATGGGACTTGCCCTGCCGGAAGAGGGCGGCGACTTCGGTGCGTAGTTTGACGAATTTGTCGCGGTAAGCCTGCAGGCTCTCGCGACGGGTCGCCACGCCGGGTAGTCCGTAAGGGGTCAGGGCGTTGAATGTTTGGGGTCCGGCCGATTTTAAACGCTCAACGCCCTGACCCCTTTGGGCGGCCTCAAACGCTCTACGACCTGAAGCTGGGGCACCTCTGGGTGGTGTATCCCGGAAAACTGCGCTACCCGCTGACCGACAGGATCACCGCGCTCCCGCTTTGGGAAATCCACGCCCTCCAGCTGGATCTGGGAAGTCCGTAAGGGGGGGAAGTCCGTAAGGGGTCAGGGCGTTGAATGTTGGGATCCAGCGGCGCGATCAGGACATGGGTAACACTTTAGTGTCAGGACATAGGTAACACCTGGGTGTCAGTTTTTGGTTATGGGTTGGTAGGTTGTCCTGAGTGCTCG
>CAIUOU010000200.1 GCA_903900845.1 uncultured Opitutia bacterium | reverse complement strand
CGAGGCGGTGGAGGCCGGGCGCACCGCTGTCCCAGTAAGGGACGCCGTCGCGGGCCGAGTAGCCATCGATGTAGAAATCGGATGCGGCGCGGGCTGTCTCGAGGAAAAGATCCGTGACGGCGCGTCGGCCGCCGACGGCGTCAAGGTCGGAACCCCGCACCGTCTCCAGGAACTCGAGTTGTTCGGCGTAGCCGCAGATGATCCACGCCGCGCCGCGGGTCCACGTGGTGAAGGGCGAGTAGCCCTGCTGCGAACTCGGGCAGCGGAACTGGCCGTCGTTGCGGTTGAACACGCTCTCGTGCGCCACGCGGCCGCGCAGGTCGTAGCTGTCGCGACCTTGGCCGAAAAACACGTTGAAGCGCGCGGTGGCGGCGGCGTGCTCGATCGCGCGATGGAGCAGGTTCACCGGCTTGTCGCCCTCGGCCATGAGCACGTGGCCCAGCTGGTGGGCGACGACCAGGGAGCGCATCGAGCGGATGGTGTCGGCGAACAGTGACTGCGGTCCGTTGAACGAGTAGACGTAGCCCGATGGCGCGACGCCGGCGGAGCCAGGCAGAGGCGACCACGGAGCGCGGTACGCGGTCGTGACATGCCGCGCGGCCTGCACCGCGCCCGAGACCTTCAGCGCGACCTCGGTGTAGTCCAGTTCGCCCTGATCGCGGGCGATCCGGCCCTCGAGGATCAGGCGGCGGAGGTTGCCGTAGGTGGAGATGTTGTTGAACCCGTGGTCGTGCACGCCGACGTGGGAGACGTGCGACGCCATGTGGCGGAGGGTCTTCGCGCGGCCGAGCTTCAGCATCGCCTCGTCGCCGGTGGCGTCGAAGTGAAGGAATGCCATCCCGAACTGGAAGCCCTGCGTCCACTCCGTCCAGCCCCGCGAGGTGTAGCGCCCCTTCCAGGTGAAGACGGGCGTGCCCCGCGCCGAATCCCAGGAGGCGTCGATCGCGCGGATCTTGGCCCCTGCGAGCTCGAACACGCGGGCGGTCTTCTTCTGCAGCTTCTGCGGCGTCAGGCCGGTTTTGATCTTCATGGCTTGGAAATGGCTGAGCGCGAACGTGCCGGCGGGCCCGTGGTGAAACAAGGGCGAAAGGGTCCCCGACGGCCCGTGCGGTTTCTTACTTTGCAGTCGCGGCGGCGGGGGACAACGTTCTCCGCATGGTCAAGGGCCAGCGAGTCGTCTGCATCAACGATGTGTTTTCCCCCACGGTCCGGGCGCTGTATCGACAGCTCCCGGTGAAGGACACCATCTACACCGTCCGCGAGGTCTTCCTCGGGCGGGAGAAGATCGTGAAAGGGGGCGATACCGCGACCGTCGGCCTGCTGCTCGAGGAACTGGTCAACCCCAAGGACCCCTTCCACCAGGGGGAACAGGAACTCGGCTTCAGCTCCGAGCGTTTCGCGCCCCTCAACGAGCTCCCCGCAGAGAAAAGCGAGGTCGAGGAGACCGTCGGTATCGGCGCCTGGGCGCCAGCCTGAGGATTCGCGTCAGCCGGGGAGCAGTTCCGGGACGGCGGGCCGGCCGATGTCGCGCCGGATGGTCTCGAGGTTCTGGCGGATGAGCGCACCCATCGACTCGCACCGCAGGTAATCCGACCGCTGGTAGTGTTCCGCGAGGCCCTCACGCAACGAGACGACCTTTTCGTGCGGAGCGATCGCGTCACCCTCCATCCCGTGGAGCAGCAGCCCGAGCCGTTCGGATGCCAGGGCCGCCCGTTGGAGCAGCAGCGTCTGCTCCTCCCGCTGGTACTGGTTGGCCGTCTCGATCCGCAGATGGCGGGTGCAGAACTGGACGAGCGGGGCGTTGTCCTTGAAAAACTGCGGCAGGTAGAAATTCCGGCGTCCGTCGTAACTCTGCTGGTCGAAATCCATCGCGCGGATACGGATCTGCGCCTCCTCGAAATCGGGCGTGACCACGAAGACGAAATTGTAGGAGCGCATGTCGCCCAGCAGGCGCACGAAGCAGCGCTCGTTGAACTTCACCAGCTCCTTGGCCACCCGGATGGGTTTCAATCCCGTGCTCCGGCCGAGCCACTCGCTGATGTAGACGTCGCCCGGGATGCCCGCCACGTGTTCCTCGATCAGCGTGCTCTCGTGCGTGAGGAAATTCAGTCGGTTCGGGGAGAGCAGGTGCTCCAGCTCGAGGCCGTAGACGCGCGAGGCGTCGGCGCGCTTCACGTAGAAGTAGTCCTGGTTGTCGTTGTACGCGTTGACGATCCGCACCCGGAACGGGGTCGAGTTGCCGAACGTGCAGAAGTCGACGCGGTCGACGTAGAGGTGGCTCACCACCGAGAGGTCGCCGTCGACCTTCAGCAGCGCGTACACGCGCTTCAGGTCCTCGTTGAGCGCCGCCATCTCGTTGGCGTTGTAGATGACGGTGTCCCAGAGCGTGGGCCGCCCGGCGTCGTCGGTCAGGGGGATGACCTCGGTGAAATCACGGAGGCGCTCGTAGCTGATCGGCAGTTCGCGCTCGCGCCGGTAGCGCGCGAGATAGCGGCGCAGGTCGGCGCCCACCGGGAAGCTCGGCTTTCGCTTCGTCGGCTGCGGTGAGTGGGCCGCCGGATCAGGCATGGTTCGAAGGATGTGCCCTTGCGGCGCGCGAGGCAACGGGGTTTGCCAACCGGGCGGCGCGGCCCCTTCATCGCGCGGCACGCATGAACGCCCCTTGGATCGCCGCTCTTCTGCGCCGGCGCATCATGCTCGCGGGTTGGGCGCTCGCGCTGGTTTTCGCCTTCCTCGCGGGCCGCTTCTGGCACCCGCATTACGGATTCACGCGGTTCATCCAGCTCGACGAGGCGGACCGTCGCGCCGGCATCCGCGAAGTCCGGGCGCATCCGGTGTTCTGGTACGAGGGCGAGAACGGCTACGACGGCGCGGCGTACGCGCAGATCGCCTTTCACCCGGCGCTGGACTCGGAGGAGCTCAAGGCGGCCGTGGGTCACCTGCCGTACCGGGCGCGGCGCATCCTGCTCAGCGCCCTCGCGTGGGTCTTCGCCGCCGGTGATCCGGCGCGCATCGCCGGAACGTACGCGGCGCTCAACATCGCGGTCTGGGCCGCGCTCGCGCTGCTGCTGTGGCGGATCCTTGGCGTCAGCGACGCCCGCGGGCTCGTGGCCTGGGCCGGGGTGATGTTCGCCGCCGGCGCGCTCCATTCCGTGCGTCTGGCGCTCACGGATCTGCTGGCGGCGACCCTGACGGCCTGGGCCGTCTGGGCCGGCGAGCGCGGACGCGGGGGACGAGCCGCGGCCCTGATCGGCGCCGCCGGTCTGGCCCGGGAAACCGCGCTCACCGCGGTGGCGGCATTGTGGCGGCCCAAGGCGGGCGCCCCGCTCGGACGCGGGTTTTGGCTCGCCGCTCTGGCCGTGCTGCCGCTCGCGCTCTGGTTGGGCTATGTGCGCTGGCGTCTCGGTCCGGCCGACCAGGGCTTCGGCAACTTCACGTGGCCGGTCACGGCTTGGATCGACAAATGGGTAGAGGTCATCGCGGCTTTTCCGCGACATCCCGACTTCCGTTGGTTGGTGACGACCACCTTCCTCGCGACCGTCGGCCTCACCGCGCAGGCCGCCTACGTGATCCGCCGCATGCGTCCCGGTGATCCGTGGTGGCGCCTTGGTGCCGCGCAGGTGCTGATGATGGCGCTGCTCGGCACCGCAGTCTGGGAGGGGCATCCGGGGGCCGCGACACGGGTACTGCTGCCGCTCGGCATGGTCTTCGCCGTGCTCGCGGTGCGCGACCGCGCCTCGTGGCGCTGGCTGGTGGCCGGTGGGCTCGTGGCCTTCGCGGGTTTGGAGGCTTTGCGTGAGGTGCCTTCGGCGCCGCGCGAAATCGCGGCGGGGCGTTTCCCCGGTGGCAGTTACCTCGTGCGTCTCGCCGAAGGTTGGTACGGCCGCGAAGAGCATCGGGATTCAGCATGGGCCTGGTCGGGTGGCGCGGCGGGCGTGGAGATCGAGACGGACGGCCTTGCCGCGGATGCCTCGGTGAAGGTGAGACTTGAGATCCGCGGCATTACGGCGCGACCGCTTGAGATCTGGCATCGGGAAACCCGCATCTGGACAGGCGAGATCTCGACGGCGCGCGCGTGGATCGAGTTGCCGCCGATGCAAAAAGCGCCGGCGCGTGAACTGCGGCTCGAACTCCGCAGTCTCGCGGCGCCGGTGGCCGAAGGCCCGGGTGGGGGAGGCCGGTCGCTCAGTTTCGCGCTCTCCGGGGCGAGGGTGATCGCCGCCAACGGACGCTGACCGGCCGGACTTTTCAACCCGTGCGTTGGAGAAACGCATGGAGCTCGGCGGCGAGTTTGCCGCCGAAGCCCTCGACTGCGGCGATTTCTTCCGTCGAGGCTGCGCGCAGCCGGCTGATGTCTCCAAAATAGGCGAGCAGGGCGGCGCGGCGCACGGGACCGAGGCCGGGAAAATCATCGAGGATGCTCTCGCGGATCCGGCGGGAGCGCAGCTCGGCGTTGTAGGTGTTGGCGAACCGGTGCGCCTCGTCGCGCAGGCGCTGCAGCAGGTTCAGGCCCGGGTGATCGAGCGGCAGGTTCAGCGGCGCGCGTTCGTCGGGAAAAATGATCGTCTCGTGCTTCTTCGCGAGACCGATGATCGCGGGCGGCTCGGCGTCGAGCGCGACGAACGCCTTCAGCGCGGCGCCGATCTGACCGCGGCCGCCGTCGATGACGATCAGGTCGGGCAGCGGGCTGCCTTCCTCCGCCAGGCGTCGATACCGGCGGCCGACGACCTCTTCCATCGCGCGGAAATCGTCATTGCCCACAAAGCTGCGGATTTGAAATCGACGGTACTCGTCCTTGTCGGGCCTTCCGTCCGAGAAGTGCACCATCGCGGCGACGACGAAGGTTCCCGAGATGTGCGAGATGTCGAAGCACTCCATCGTGCGGGGCGGGCCCGACAGGCTGAGCGACTCCTGCAGCGCGGCGAGCGCGGTGGCGTCACCCGAGGGCCGCGTGGGGTCGGAGCGGTCGAAATTCCGTGCGCGCCGGAGCGTGCGGTCGAGGGCGAACACGATGTCCCGCAGCTCGGCGGCCTTCTCAAACTCGCGCTTGGCTGCGGCGGCCGTCATCTCCTCGCGCAGGGTGACGAGCCACTCGCGCGACTTGCCGTCGAGGAAGTCGCACGCCCGGGTCACGCGCTCGCGATACTCCTCCGTCGTCACCGGCTCCCGCGTACCGTAGATCTCCTCGCGGGCGTCGTCGTAGAGCCGCCAGCTGCCGTCGGGCAGCCGCTGCGGCGCTCCGTCCGCGAGCAGGATGCCGAATTGCCGGCGTATCTGCGCGAGCGTCCGGCGTAGCAGCCCGCTGTGCGCGAACGGCCCGAAATAGCGCGAGCGGTCCTCCTTGCGCAGACGCGTGAGGCGGAAACGCGGTAGCGCCTCCGCGAGGTCGACGCGCACCAGGAGGAAGCGTTTGTCGTCCGTGAAGTCCGTGTTGTACCGCGGGCGCCACTGCTTGATCAGCTTGCCCTCGAGGAGCAGCGCCTCGGGTTCCGAGCGCACCTCGATCACATCGAAGTCGGTGATCAGGCGGATCAGCGCACGGATCTTCGGCTGCTCCACCGTCCTCGCGCGGCCGCGCTGGAAGTACGACGACACGCGTTTCTTCAGGCTCCGCGCCTTGCCCACGTAGATGATGCGCCCGAGGCGGTCCTTCATCAGGTATACGCCGGGACGATCCGGCAGCTGCCGGACTTTTTCCTTCAGGGAACTGGGCGTGGATTCTTCCAAGGCGGTGGATTTCCGCCGGCGGGAGCGAACCGTCCGGCGACGGTGCCGCGCGGTCGCTGGCGTTTTGGGAGAATCCGTCTACGATCCGCGTCCGCAAGTATGGTTTCAGAGCCAAACACCCCGGGGGGTTCCCCCGCCCGTCCGGTCGCCTCGGTGCGTTACGAGCTGCTCACGCTCGGTGACGAGCTGCTGCTCGGCCTCACCGCCAACGGCCACCTCACTTTCATCGGCGCGCAGCTCGGCCGCCGCGGCGCGCTGCTGCGGCGCAACGTCACGATCACCGACGAGGCCGACGCGATCGCGGCGCAGTTCCGGGAAAGCTGGGCGCGCTCGGACGTAGTGATCACTACCGGGGGCCTCGGGCCGACCTGCGACGACCGCACGCGCGAGGTGATCGCGGGGATGATCGGGCAGCGGCTCGTCTTCGACCCCGCGGTGGAGCGCGCGATGCAGGAGCGTTTCGCCCGGTTCGGGCGAAAGATGACCGAGAACAACCTGAAGCAGGCGTATGTGTTTGAACGCGGGGAAGTCCTCGCCAACGCCAACGGCACCGCACCGGGTCTCTGGGCCGAGCAGGACGGGAAGGTTCTGGTGATGTTACCCGGACCACCCAACGAGCTGCAGCCGATGTTCCTGGAGCAGGTCGTGCCGCGGCTCGCGGCGCGAGGTTTACTCGAGGCGCGGGAGGCCTACGTGCAGCTCCGCACCGCCGGCATCGGCGAGTCGGCGCTGGAGACGCGCCTGCAGCCCTTCTTCACACCGCACGGCACGGCGCTCAGCGTGGCCTTCTGCGCGCATCAGGGCGCGGTCGATTGCCGGATCAGTTCCCCGGGCGGCGAGCTCTCCCACGCCCGCCTCGAGGAGATCGCGGCCGAGTGCGCGCTGAGTCTCGGCGAGGATTTTGTGTGTTACGGCCATGATTCGCTCGCGCGCGTCTGCGCCGATCTGCTGAGGCAGCAGGAAAAGCGGCTGGCCGTCGCCGAGGCCGCGACCGGCGGCATGCTGGCCAACGCGTTCAGCGAGGTCAGCGGGGCGTGCAAATTCTTCGCCGGGGGCGTGGTCTGCAGCTCCAACGACGCGATGTCGCTGCTGCTCGATGTCCCCGAAAGTCTCCTCCAGCAGCACGGCGCAGTGAGCGAGGAGGCGGCCGTGGCGCTGGCGACCGGCGCCGCGGAGACGCTCGGCGCCGACTACACACTGGCGGTGTCCGGTTTCGCCGGCGCCTCCGAGACCGGTGCCGGCTCCAGCCCCGTCGGCACCATCTTCATCGGCTTGCACTCGCCCGCCGGCGTTTGGGCGAAGAAACTGAGTTATCCCGGCCCGCGCGGCACGGTGAAGGTACGGGCGGTGAACGCCGCGCTCGACTGGCTGCGCCGCGAGCTCGTGCGCGCCGCGCGCGGCGGCGTCACGACCCAGCGACGCTCCAACGTGATGCGATGAGCGGCCGCCGCGCGCTGCTTCGCGGGCTTTGCCTCGCCGCGCTCGCGGCCGCGACTTCAGCGGCGGCGGAAAACCACCCGGTCACGCGCTCGGGGCCTCCCCGCGGCACGCTCCTCATCGTGGGCGGTGGCGCGATGGGGGGACTTTGGGACATCTTCCTGCGGCTCTCCGGCGGGAAGGACTCGGAGTTCGTCGTGATCCCCACCGCGGCGGAGACGGTCGAAGGCGAAGACGCCGTCCTCGGCCTGCTGCGCGCACGCGGGGCGGTTCGTGTCACCCAACTCCACACCCGTGACCGGGCGACGGCCGACTCCGAGGCGTTTTGCGCGCCGCTGCGGTCCGCGCGGGCGGTCTGGATCACGGGCGGACGCCAGTGGCGTCTCTCCGACGCCTATCTCGGCACACGCGTGCAGCGCGAACTCGAGGCGTTGCTGGCCCGCGGTGGCGTGATCGGCGGCAGTTCCGCGGGAGCCACCATCCAGGGAAGCTACCTCGTGCGCGGATCGCCGCGCGACAACCGCATCATGATGTCACCCGGCCACGAGGAGGGTTTCGGCTTCCTGCGCGGCAGCGCGATTGACCAGCACGTGGACACGCGCGGCCGCGATGAGGATCTGCGGCCGGTGCTGCGCGCGCATCCCGCGTTGCTCGGGGTCGGCCTCGACGAGGCGACCGCGATCATCGTGCGCGGCGACGAGGCCGAGGTGGCCGGAAGAGGACGGGCGCGGTTTTTCGCGGCACCTGAGGCCGCCGCGCACGTGCTGCGGGCGGGGGAGCGTTTTGATCTCGGCGCCCGTCGCCCGTCGGCGGCTTCGCGTTGAGGCGCGTCAGGATTCCAGCAGGTCGCGCAACGCCGCCAGGTATTTGTCGCGCGTGTGCTCGATGACGTTGGCGGGGAGACGCGGGCCCGGCGGCCGCTGGTCCCATTTCAAGGCAAGCAGGTGGTCGCGCACGAATTGCTTGTCGTAGCTGGGCGGCGAGCCGCCGGGCGCGTAGCTCGCGGCCGGCCAGTAGCGCGAGGAGTCCGGGGTGAGCACCTCGTCGATGAGGAACAGGTTGCCGGCGTCGTCGGTGCCGAACTCGAACTTGGTGTCGGCGAGGATGATCCCGGCGCGGCGCGCGCGGTCGTGGCCGAAACGGTAGAGGGCGAGGCTCGTCGCCTTGACGCGCGCGTAGAGCTCGGGACCGACGATCGCGGCGCCCTGCGCATCGTCGATGGGTTCGTCGTGCTGGCCCTTGGGGGCCTTGGTGGTCGGGGTGAAGATCGGTTCCGGCAGGCGATCGGCCTGCCGCAGGCCCGCGGGGAGGGGAATCCCGCAAACCGATCCGATTTTCTGATACGCGCTCCAGCCGCTGCCGATGAGGTAGCCGCGCGCGACGCACTCGATGGCGAGCGGCTTGAGCTTGCGCACGATCATGCTGCGCAGGCGGAGGCCCGGATCGTTGATGCCGCGGCGCGCGAATTCCGCGGACTGGTCGGGAAGCAGGTGGCCGGGAATGACGCCGCCGGTCTGGGCGAACCACCAATTGCTCATCTGCGTGAGGATGGCGCCCTTCCCCGGGATGCCGTCGGGCAGGATCACGTCGAAGGCCGAAAGGCGGTCGCTGGCGACCAGCAGGAGGGCGTCGCCGAGGTCGAAGATCTCGCGGACTTTCCCTGAGGCGACCTTAGGGAAAGGCAGGCCCTCGATGGAGGTGACGGCCTCGCGGGGCAGGGCGGCGGCGATTTCGGCGTAGGTCATGCGGCGCGGTTTTTTGGTGGGCGGCGTCGCTGCCCCGCGCAAACGCAAAGCACGGCAACGATGGGATAAATTTTGCGTTGCCCGCGGGGGGGCGCACCGTACGGTCCCGCGTTCGGCGGTTAGTCCCCATCGTCTAGCCTGGTCCAGGACACCACCCTTTCACGGTGAGAACCGGGGTTCGAATCCCCGTGGGGACGCCAGCCTTCGCCAAGCCTACGGCTGGCAGGCAGAGGAAGCGGATCTACACCAAAGCTTGGGGACAGCCGCTTTCGGTGGGCTAGACGCTCGCGTAGCACAGCGCCGGT
>CAIUOU010000199.1 GCA_903900845.1 uncultured Opitutia bacterium | reverse complement strand
CGGTTCAAACCACCCTCGCGTTGCTCTCGGCCGTGAGGGCTCGCTACGGCGATCAGCTGGAACTGCACGACGATTACTTCGACAAAGTGATGGGCACATCATCGGTGCGAGAGGCCTTCGGGAAGGGTGAACCCGCCTCCGTGATCGCCGCCTTGTGGGAGCAGGGTCTGGGCGACTTCGCCCGGCTCAGAGCCGAGCATTTGTTGTACTGAAGGCGTTGGTTTGCGCGATCCGGGGAAGTGGTCTCGGAAATCACGGAGGCGAACGGAAGGATGGAGGCGCTTTTTACCATTGAGCCCCGGAGGCACGGAGGAAGCGAACGACGAGGGGAGCGTGGAAGACGCGGGAGCCCCGCGAGACGTGTGAGGCGGGCAAGGCAGGAGCACCACGAAACGCACCCGACTCATGGAAACCGGCATCATGAGATGCCCGATCTCCAGCGGCGGTCAGCCTTGCGGTACCTTCTCCCGCCTTGCCCGGCGCGCGAAACCGCGCGGTGATTTGCCCATGACCCCGACCCCGAAATCATTCCTCGTTCTGACGTCACTTCTCTCGCTGGCGGCCGTTTCCGCGGTGGGCGCGGCTCCGCGGGCGCTCGAGCACGGCAAGCTGCCGGCCGACGTACGTTTGCAGGCACCGAAGGATCTGAACGGTTACTTCCCGTTCACGCCCGCGGAGTCGCGCGAGGCTTGGGCGGTGCGCGCGGAGGAGGTGCGGCGGCGGATCCTCGTGTCACAGGGCCTGTGGCCGCTGCCCACGCGCACGCCGCTCAACGCAGTGATCCACGGCCGCATTGATCGTGGCGACCACACCGTGGAGAAGGTTTATTTCGAGAGTTCGCCCGGTTTTTACGTCACCGGTAACCTGTACCGCCCGAAGAACGTGCAGGGCCGCGTGCCCGGCGTGCTGTTCGCGCATGGCCATTGGAAGGACGCGCGGCTCTCGGAGGAAACGGACGTGAAGCTCCGCGCCGAGATCGCCACCGGACAAGAGCGTTTCGAGCAGGGCGGCCGCAGCCGCTTTCAAGCGATGTGCGTGCAGTTGGCCCGCATGGGGTGCGTCGTCTGGCAATGGGACATGCTCAGCGACTCCGACTCGCGGCAGTTCAGCGCGGAGATCGTGCACCGCTTCGCCAAGCAGCGTCCGGAGATGAACACGGTTGAGAATTGGGGGCTCTACAGTCCGCAGGCGGAAGCCCGCCTGCAGAGCATCATGGGCCTGCAAACGTGGAACGCCGTCCGCTCCCTCGATTTCCTGCTCTCGTTGCCCGACGTCGATCCCGAGCGCACCGCGATCACGGGCGCGAGCGGAGGGGGCACGCAGACCATGTTGCTCGCGGCGATCGACCCGCGCGTGAAGCTGTCCTTCCCCGCCGTGATGGTGAGCACCGCCATGCAGGGTGGCTGTACCTGCGAGAACGCGTCGTTGCTCCGGATCGGCACGGGCAACGTCGAGTTTGCGGCGCTCTTCGCGCCCGGGCCGCAGGGCATGACGACCGCGAATGACTGGACGAAGGAAATGTCGACCAAGGGCTTCCCCGAGTTGCAGCGGCACTACGCCCTGCTGGGGGCGCCAAAGAACGTCATGCTCCACCGGGGAGAGCACTTTCCTCATAATTATAACGCGGTGGCGCGTTCTGCGTTCTTCACCTGGCTCAACCAGCACTTCCGCCTTGGTTTCAAGGAGCCGGTGATCGAGCAAGATTTTGTACCGCTCTCGCGCGCCGAGCTCACGGTCTGGGACGCTGCGCATCCCGAACCGAAGGCGGCGGGGCCCGACTTCGAGCGGGCCCTGCTGAAATGGTTCTCCGACGACGCCACCCGTCAGCTCACCGCCGCCGCGGCTGACACTTCAAGGCGAGAGAAGGAGCTGCGGGCCGGCCTTGAGATTGTCGTCGGGCGAACGTTGGCGTCGGCCGGCAAGGTAGAGTGGCGGGAGGCCGCGGCGGTCGAGGCCGGCGATCATCGCCGTGTGACCGGCCTCGCCCGCAATGCCACCTTCGGCGAGGAATTGCCGGCGCTGCTGCTGGTGCCGAAACGTTCCGACGGTCGGCTGGTGGTTTGGCTCGATGGCGCGGGCAAGGCCGGGATGCTCGGAGCCGACGGCCAACCACGGCCCGCGGTTTCCCGTCTGCTCGCGACGGGAGTCGCGGTGCTCGGCGCCGACCTGCTTTTCCAGGGTGAGTTCAACGCCGAGGGAGTGGCACCCAAGCAGACGCGCGTCGTGGCGAATCCGCGTGAGTTCGCGGGGTATACCTTCGGCTACAACCACTCGCTGTTCGCGCAACGCGCGCACGATGTCCTGACGCTGGTGAAACTCGCGCGCGCCGGGATCGGAGGCTTCGTCGCGAAATCGGTCGCCGTGGCCGGAGTGGCCGGCCTGGGTCCGGTGGCGGCAGCCGCGCGCGCCGTGGCGGGCGCGGCGATTGATCGCGCCGCGATCGACACCGGCGGTTTCCGTTTCGGGAAGCTGCTTGATTATCGCGACCCGAACTTCCTGCCCGGCGGCGCCAAGTACCTCGACGTGCCCGGTCTGCTGGCGGCAGGTCCGGCGATGCCGCTGTGGGTGGCCGGGGAGGGTGCGTCGCCCGCGTTGGTGTCGGAGCTTTACCGGGCGGCCGGTGCCGGCGCACGCCTGACCACCCACACGACGGGCGACACGGCGCTGGCGGCGGCCGAGTGGCTGGCGCGCTGAGTCGCGCCCGCCGCCGGTGTCACTTTCGTTCCGGCCAGAGTTTCGCCACCACCGCGGCGGTGCCGAGCGTGGTGAGGGTGCCGATCAACGTGAACCACGGCCAGAAAACCTCGCCGCCGAAGGTCTTAATCCAGACCCCCCGGAGAGCGGGGACGTTCGCCGGCCAGTAGATCACGTTCATCACGACCAGGGAGGCCAGCATGCCGGCCACCGCGGCCCGCGGGCCGACGCCGCGACCGAAGAGCGCGAGAATCAGTCCACCCAGCAGCGCGCCGCTGGTCAGGCCGCGCAGCGAGAAGGCGGCGTTGAGCACGAAGGTGACCTCTCGAGTGAGCCAGGCCACGAAGACCAGGGCGGCGGCCCAGACGAGCGTGGAGTGCCGGCTGAAGCGCAGGAAGAACGCGTCGTCGCGTCCGGGCAGCGCGGGTTTGAGGAAGTCCATCGTTGAGACCGAGGCGAGGGCCGAGACCGCCGAGCTGATCGAGGACATCGCCGCGGCGAGGATCGCCACGATGAGGAAGCCCTTCATGAGCTGGGGCATCTCGGTGACGATATAGATTGGGAAGATGAAATCGTTGGATTTGATACCTGGCCGGCTCTCCGGCAGCGGGATCTGGAAAGGGTGGCTCTGGTAAAAGACCCAGAGCATCACGCCCACGAGCAGGAACAGCAGGAACAGCGGGAAGATCAGCACGGCGCTGAAGATGAGCGCGCGGCGACCCTCCGCGACATCGCGGCAGGCGAGCACGCGTTGGACGATCAGCTGGTCGGCCCCGTGCGAGGAGAGCACCATGAAGGTTCCGCCGACGAGACCCATCCAGAGGTTGAAGGGCGCCCCGAAGGAGAAATCCGTGCGCAGCCATTCGGTTTTGCCGGCGGCCGCGGCCTTGGCGAGCCCGCCGGCCAGCCCGCCGTCGACCATCGACGCGAGGTGCGTCAGCGCGAATACCCCGCCCACGATGAACAGCACCATCTGCACGGCATCGGTCCAGACCACCGCCTTCATTCCGCCGACGTAGGTGTAGACCACGGAGAGCGCGACGAAGAGCAGGATCGCGCCGAAGATCGGATCGACGATCCCGCCGAGGCTGCAGATGGTGTCGCCCAGCATCAGTCGTACCGGGATGCACGCGACGTAGACCCGCACCCCGGCGGACAACGGCTCGAGGAACATGAAGAGGGCGCCCGCGAGGCGGCGAGGCCCGCGGCCGAGGTACTGCTCGAGCAGTTGGTAGGGTGAGAAGATCTCCCCGCGCATGTAGTGCGGAACCATCACCGCCGCGAGGATCACCCGCGCGATCACGTAACCCAGGATCATCTGCAGGAATCCCAGGTTTCCCGCGTAGGCAATGGCGGGCACGCCGATGATGGTGAGCGCGCTGGTCTCGGTGGCGATGATCGACGCGCCGATGCCCCACCAGGGAATGTCGCGGCTGCCGAGGAAGTAGTCGCGGGTGTTGTGCTGGTCCTTCCCGAACCACACCCCGAGCACGATCATCGCGGCGAGATAAACGACGATGATGGCCCAGTCGCCGAAGCCAAAGTACGAGTTCATGGGGCGGGTGGATCGACGGGCATCGCGCGGCGGTTGGCGAGGAGATTTCCGGAAGCTCCGGCGTTGCTTCCCCCGGGGCCGGGCGCAGCATCGTCCCCGGCCACGCCCCGCCATGCGATTCTTCCCCGCGCTCCTTTCCGTCATCGTTATTGGCGTCTCCGTCCCGGCGCCACGAGCGGCGGAAAAAACGTTCGCGCCGCCCGCGGCCGCTCCGGCCTTGCGAACCTGGGGGGACTTGCAGGCGCGGATCGCCGCCCACGTCGGGCAATCGCGCTTCGCACCGGCGCTCTGGGGTGTGAAGGTGGTGTCGCTTGCGAACGGCCGCGTCTGGTTTGAGCACGACGCCCGCCGCCTGCTCAGCCCGGCCTCCAATACCAAGCTCTACGCCGGCGCCCTCGCGCTCGACGTCCTGGGCGGTGACCATGGCATCCGCACGCCGGTGTTGGCTGCTGCCAAACCTGACGCCGGCGGCGTCGTGAACGGCGACGTCGTGGTCTGGGGACGCGGCGACCCGAGTTGGAAAAGCCGGGGAAGCGGACGCGACTTCTGGTCGGCTTTTGCGCCGGTGGTGGCGGTGCTGGAGCATGCCGGCGTGAAGCGAGTGACCGGCGATCTGGTGGCCGACGCCACGTGGTTCCAGTCGTTGCCGAACGGGGCCGGCTGGACGGCTGACGACCTGAATGATTATTATGGCGCCGAGATTTCGGCGATCACCCTCGAGCAGAACTACGCGGAAATCCGCGTAACCCCATCTGCGGTCGCGGGCCAGCCCTGCGCAATCGAGTGGTTGCAGCCGTTCACCGCGCTCTCCTTGGAAAACCGCACGGTGACCGGAGCCGCCGACGCCCCGCGACGCCTCACGCCGGTGCGGGTCCTGGGGGAGACCACTGTTTACCTCTCGGGTGGTTTGCCGGTCGGCGGGAAGCCCGAGGTCGTGGATGTGACCGCGCCACGTCCCGCCGCGTGGTACGCCGCGGGGCTGAAGGCCGCGCTCGCGCGCCGCGGAATAATCGTCGAAGGCCGGACAAGGGGAGTTCGCTGGCCCGAGACGCCCGCGGCGCGGCCGGACATGGTCACACTGGGAGAAGCGTCGTCACCGCCGCTGCGCGATCTCGTAACGGGCTTCATGAAGCCCTCGCAGAACCTTGAGACCGGCCTGATCTTCGGCCACCTCGCGGAGCTCTCGCGCACCGCGGCCACGCCCCCGGGGCGTACGACGGAGGAACTCGGTGTCGCGGCGCTGCGGGCGTTCCTGCAGCGGGAGAAGTTGCCGGCCGACGACGTGAAGTTCGAGGAAGGCTCGGGACTTTCGCGCAACAACCTCACGACGGCGCATGCCACGGTGGCGTTGCTCGTTGCGATGGCGCGTCACCGCGCGGCGGCGGATTTCGAGGCCTCCCTTCCGGTGGCGGGCATGGATGGTTCCCTGCGCACCCGGATGAAGGGAACGCCGGCCGAGGGCAATGTGCGGGCGAAGACCGGCACGTTGCGCTATGCCAACAGCCTTGCCGGTTACGTCACCACGGCCGGTGGCGAGCGGCTGGCTTTCTGCGTCATGCTCAACCGCAACTCCGGGCAGCCGCCGGAACGCAGCGTGCGGCAGGAAGTCGACGACATCGCGGTCTGGCTCGCGTCGTTCGCCGGTCGGGTTGATTGAAGGCGTGCGGGCGGGCTTTTGCCCGCGGATTCGCTCTCAAGATTGCCCTTGCCATGGGGTGGGGCGGCCTCTGTTTTCGACCGCTCTCCATGCAAAAGACCAAGAAGTCCATTGCCAAGCGGTTCAAGATATCCGCGAAGGGCAAGCTCGTGCGCCGCACGCCTGGCTTCCGTCACCTGCTAGGCTCGAAAAGCACGAAGCAAAAGCGTCGTGCGTCCCGAGACAAGCTGGTGGCGGTGGGCCATGCGCGCCCGCTCCTGCGCGCTCTGCCGTTCGGGCTGTAACCTGTTACAGACCAAAAGGCTGAAAACCGAAACTTCGCTCCGCGGGTGATTCACCCAAGCCGACCTGCGGGCGACTAACCAAAAAGGAATAAACCAACATGGCTCGCTCAACCAACGGTCCCGCGTCGCGCAAGCGCCGCAAAAAAGTACTGAAGTACGCCAAGGGCTACTTCGGCAGCAAATCGAAGCTCTTTCGCTACGCGAAGGAAGCCGTCCAGCACGCGTGGCAGTACGCCTATCGCGCCCGCCGCAAGAAGAAGGCCGATTTCCGCGGTCTTTGGATCGTGCGCGTCAACGCGGCCTGCCGCAACGCCGGCATCAGCTACAGCCGCTTCATCGAGGGCCTCAAGGCCGCCAACATCACGCTCGACCGCAAGGTTCTGAGCGACCTCGCCATCCGGGACGAGGTGGCGTTCAACGCCTTGGTCAAGCAGGCCCAGGATGCTTTGAAGGCCAAGGCCGCCGCGCCGAAGGCCTGACCCTCGTGCGAGCCCCGGGCGGGCTCGCCCCCGAACTCCGGAGGACGGGTCCCGCTACGCGGGATGCCGTCCTTCTTTTTTGGGCGCTAAAGCGCCCGCCGCGGTTAGCCCTTTTGTCCTTTTCCGACTCCCGCTTATCGTTTCCTCATGCAGGACCAACTCAACGCCATCCTCGCCAAGGCCGCCGCCGAGCTCCCCGCCGTGCGCGCGCGCCCTGAATTTGAGGCCGCCAAGGCCCGTTACGTCGGCCCCAACGGCGAGTTCACGAGTCTGATGAAGCAGATGGGAGCCGTGCCCAAGGAGCAGCGGCCGGTCGTCGGCCGGTTGGTCAATGAAGCCAAGTCCCGACTCCAGGAGCATCTCGACGCGGCGCTCGCCCGCATCGCCGACGCCGAGCTCGCCGCGCAGCTTGGGCCGGTGGTCGATCCCACGCTGCCATCGCCCGACGCCGGGCCCGGCACGCGCCACCCGCTGACCCTCGTGCGGGAGGAGATGTGCCGCATTCTCCGGAAGGCGGGCTTTACCGTCGCCGACGGGCCCGAGGTAGAGAGCGAGTACTACTGCTTCGATGCGCTCAACACGCCCGCCGACCATCCGGCGCGCGACGAGAAGGACACGTTTTACTTCCCCGCCGGCGCCCGCTTCGGGAACGTTGCGAAGAAGACGGCCGGCGAGCGCTACCTGCTCCGGACGCATACTTCCTCGGTGCAGATCCGCACCATGCTGAAGGGCGCGCCGCCGATCCGCATCGTCTCGCCAGGTCGCGTTTACCGGCGCGACACCTCCGACGCGACCCACAGCGCGAATTTCCACCAGCTCGAGTGCCTTTGCGTCGACCGCAACGTGACCGTGCGCGACCTGAAGGCGCTGCTCGACTACATCTTCGCCTCGCTGCTGGGGAAGGACACCAAGACGCGCTTCCGTCCGCACTACTTCGGCTACACCGAGCCGAGTTTCGAGGTCGACCTCGCCGCCTCGCACCTGCCCAAGGTCAACAAGCCCTGGATCGAGATCGGCGGCTGCGGCATGGTCGATCCGGCGGTTTTCGAGGCGGTGGGATACGATCCCGACGTCTGGAGCGGCTACGCCTTCGGTATGGGCCTCGAGCGGCTCGCCATGCTGCTCTACGGGATCGATGACATCCGCTACTTCTACCAGAACGACGTGCGCTTTCTGCGCCAGTTCGCCTGATCCGCGCCCAAGGCCGCCATGAAGATTTCCCTCAACTGGATCCGCGACTACGTTCAGCTCACCGCCTCCGTGGAGGAGATCTCCCGGGCGATCACGTTCCTCGGCTTCGAGGTCGAGTCGGTGCACACCACCGGCGCGCCCAAGCTCGAGCACGTCGTCGTCGGCGAGATCCTCACCCGTGCCAAGCATCCCAACGCCGACAAGCTCTCGGTTTGCACCGTCGACGTCGGTCCCGCCGGCGGGGTGAAGACGATCGTCTGCGGCGCCCACAATTGTGACGCCGGCAACCGTGTCTTCGTGGCTCTGCCGGGCGCTGTTTTGCCGGGCGATTTCCGCATCAAGCAGTCCAAGATCCGCGGCCAGGCTTCCGAGGGCATGATGTGCTCGCCCGACGAGATCGGCCTCGGCGGCGAACACAGCGGGCTATTGATACTCGCGAACCGTCCGGAGCTTGGCCTGCCGATCAACACGGTGCTGCCTCCCGGCGACACGGTGTTCGACATCGAGATCACGCCCAACCGCCCCGATTGCCAGTCCCACCTCGGCATCGCGCGCGAACTCGCGGCGTGGTTCCGTCTCCCGCTCGCGTACCCGCAGGAGAAATTCCGCGGTGATGTGTCCGGCGCGCCGGCCCGCACGGATCTTCTCGCGGGCGTGTCCGTCGAGAGCCCTGAGGACTGCCCGCTTTACACCGCGCACGTCATCAGCGGCGTGAAGATCGGCCCCAGCCCCGCTTGGCTGCAGGATCGTCTCACGGCCGTGGGACTCCGTCCGATCAACAACGTCGTCGACGTGGGCAACTACATCATGCTCGAGACCGGCCAGCCGCTCCACGCCTTCGACGCGAAGCGCCTCGCCGGTTCACGCGTCGTCGTGCGGCCGGCCGCCGAGGGTGAAAAAATCACCACCCTCGATGGCAAGGAACGCAGCCTCTCCGCCGGCATGCTGGTCATCGCCGACGCTGCCAAGCCGGTGGTCGTCGCCGGCATCATGGGTGGCGTCGACTCCGGGGTTTCCGCCGACACGACCGACCTCGTGCTCGAGTGCGCCGTCTTCCGGCGGCAATCCGTGCGCGCGACGTCGCGCCGGCTCGGGCTCGCATCCGATTCATCCTACCGTTACGAGCGTGGTGTCGACCCGCACTCCGCCCTTGAGGCGGCCTGGCGCGCCATCGACCTCATCCTTGAGACCGCGGGCGGGCACGTGGCGGGACCAGTTTACCGGCTGGGCGGTGATGTTCCGTGGCAGCGCGAGATCGTCGTCACGCACGACTTTATCACCGACCGACTCGGCTTCGACATTCCGGCGGCCACTATGCGCGCGGCGTTCGAGTCCTTGGAACTCACCGTCACGCGCGAGGAGCCGACCACCCATCCGGCCCGCGGTCCGGCTTGGACCGTGTCCGTCCCGAGCTGGCGCGACGACCTCGACCGTCCGATCGACCTGGTCGAGGAGGTGCTGCGTCTCCACGGCACGGAGAAAATTCCTCCCTCCTTGGTGCTGTCGCCGGCCTTGGTTTCCGATGACGATCCGGTGGTGCTCTTCAACCGTCGCGCCACCGACTATCTGGTCGGGCACGATTTCCACGAATGCGTGACGTACACGTTGCGCTCCGCCAAGGAGGTCGCCGCTTGGTCCGCGGTAGCCGCCGCGCACAATGTCGGTTTGGCCAATCCCTTCGTGGACGATCAGAGCCACCTGCGGCCGTCGCTTCTGGGCGGTCTGCTGGAATCCCTGCGCCTCAACCAGTCCCGCGGGGTGGTCGCGACCCGGCTGTGCGAAACCGGTCGTGTCTTCATCGAGGAGAATGGCCACGCGTTGGAATGCGCGGCCGTGGCCTTCGTGGTCGCCGAGCCGGTGGGCGACCGCTCCTGGAAGCCCCGCGAGGGCGCCGACTTTTTCACCGCGAAGCACCACGTGAAGGCACTCGCGCGCGCCGCGGGTGTTGTACTCGAGGAGCATGGTGGCGCGTCCGCCCAGGCCGGAGCCGGCTGGCAGGCGGGTCATTGCGCCGCGTACGGAGATATCGTCCGCGGCTGGACCGCGCAGGCCGGCCTCGTGAACCTCGCGCTGCTCAAGTCCCTCGGTATCGAGGGACGCGTTTACGCCGGGTGTTTCGCGATGCTCCCCGAGAAGCTGCCGGCCGCGGCCGGCGCGCGTCGGTTCGCGGAGTTCAGCTTGTTCCCGGCCGCGCTGCGCGATCTCGCGCTCGTGGTTGATGAAAACGTTCCCGCCGGTGACGCCCGGGCGCGGCTTTTCGAGGTGGCCCGTGCGGCCGCCGGCGACACGTTCGCCGTCGAGCGCGTCGAGGTGTTCGACGTTTACCACGGAGCCGGACTCCCCGCGGGGAAGAAGAGCCTGGCTTTTGGACTCTCGTTTCGGTCGGCCTCCCGCACGCTGACGGATGACGAGGTTAACGCCGCCTTCCAGCAGGCCCAGGATGAGATCGTGCGCGCGACGGGTTGGCAGATTCGCAAGTGACCATGGCTGAGAATCCGCGGATCGACATTGACCACGTCGCGAAGCTCGCTCGCCTCGCGCTAACCCCGGAGGAGAAGGCGGTCTTCGGTTCCCAACTCGGCGGCATTCTCTCGCGCGTCGAGGCGCTAGGCCGGGTCGACGTTAGCGGCATTGAACCGTCCGCCCACGCTGCCGCCGTCAACAACGTCTGGCGGGAGGACGTCGCCCGTCCGGGCCTGCCGGTCGCGGATGCGTTGCGCAATGCCCCCGCGCAGCGGGATCACATGGTGGTGGTGCCGAAAGTGGTGGAATAGGATCCGATGCCGGTCCCGCTGCATTTCCAGACCCTCGCCGAGCTCGCGGATCGCCTCGCGAAGCGCGAGATCTCTTCTCTCGAGCTCACGCGGGCCGTGATCTCCCGCACGGAAGCGGTCGAGAAGTCCGTCCGGGCCTTCAATTCCCGCGACGCCGCCGATGCCCTCGCGCAGGCGGAGGCGTCTGACGCGCGTCGCGCCGCCGGTCAATCCCGCGGCCCGCTCGACGGCATTCCGGTCGGGCTGAAGGACGTGATCGCGGTGAAGGACCAGCCCCTCACGGCGTCGAGCCGGATGCTGGCGAACTTCGTCTCTCCCTACGACGGGACAGTCACGACGCGCCTCCGCCGTGCCGGCGCCGTTCTGTGGGGCCGCCTGAATTGCGACGAGTTCGCGATGGGGTCATCGACGGAGAATTCCGCGTTTCACCCGACCTCCAATCCCTGGGACCTCACGTGTGTTCCGGGCGGATCGTCGGGTGGCAGCTCCGCGGCGCTGGCGGCAGGGGAGGCGATCGCGACGCTCGGGTCCGACACCGGCGGATCAATCCGCCAGCCGGCCGCGTTATGCGGCGTGGTCGGCCTCAAGCCGACTTACGGTCTGGTTTCCCGCTTCGGCCTCGTGGCCTACGCATCGTCGCTCGACCAGATCGGCCCGATGACGCGCACGGTGGAGGACGCCGCGATCCTGCTTGGAGCCATCGCAGGGCACGACGAACGCGATTCCACCTCCCTGCGCGTGGAGATTCCGGACTACCGGGCGGAACTCGCCGGACGGCGCGGGCCGTGGCGGATTGGCATTCCGCGCGAGTATTTCGGCGCCGGTTTGGATCCGGAGGTGGCAGCGGCGGTGGAGCGCGCGGTCGAATATTACCGCGGGCTGGGTTGCGAGGTGCGGCCGGTTTCGTTGCCGCACACAGAACACTGCCTCGACACCTATTACATCATCGCGACGGCCGAGGCGTCGTCGAACCTCGCGCGATACGACGGTGTTCGCTACGGCCACCGCTCCACCAAGGCCAAGGACATCGTTGATCTCTATTTCCAATCGCGGGCGGAGGGATTCGGCGCAGAGGTGAAGCGCCGGATCATCCTCGGCACCTATGTGCTCTCGAGCGGGTACTACGACGCCTTCTACCTGCGCGCGCAGAAGGTGCGGACGCTTATCCGCCGCGACTTCCTGGACGCGTTTCGCGGCGTGGACGTGCTCCTCACGCCGACCTCGCCCATCCCGGCGTTTAAGTTGGGGGAAAAGACTGATCCGCTCGCGATGTACCTCTGCGACATCTACACCATCGGGGTGAACCTCGCCGGTTTACCCGCGATCAGCGTTCCGTGCGGCTTCACCGGCACTGGACTGCCGATCGGCTTCCAGCTCATCGGCCGCCCGCTCGACGAATCGGGCCTGCTCGCCGCGGCGCACGCCTACGACCGAGTCCACGCTTGGGGCCGCAAGACCCCGAGCCTTTGAGGGATTTGAACCCCTTGTCCTCTGTGTCCCTCTCGCCATCTTCGCCTTCCGCCACCTGTTACGAGGCCGTCATCGGCCTTGAGGTGCACGTCCAGATCAAGGCGGCCTCCAAGGTTTTCGCGTCGGTCGGCACCGGTTACGGGCATGAGCCGAACACGTTGACCGATCCGGTGGTGCTCGCGTTGCCCGGGGCGTTGCCGGTGATGAACAAGGCGGCGCTCGACGCCATCATCAAGGCGGGGCTCCTGCTTGGATGCCGTATCTCGCCGGTGTGCAAGTGGGACCGGAAAAACTACTTTTATCCCGACTCGCCGAAGAACTACCAGATCTCGCAGTACGACCTGCCCGTTTGTCTGGGGGGAGAGGTGGAGATCGAGTTGGCCGGGCCGTCGCGCAACGTGATGGGGGAGCACAAGCGGATCCCGCTCACGCGTATCCACCTCGAGGAGGACGTCGGGAAGCTGAGCCACGGCACGATCGACTCGCTGGTGGACTACAACCGCGCGGGCACGCCGCTGATGGAGATCGTCTCCGAGCCGGCGCTGCATTCCGCCGAAGAGGCCTACGCTTACCTGACCTCTTTGCGCGCGACGATGATCTATGGTGGCATCTCCGACTGCGACATGGAGAAAGGGCAGCTGCGTTGCGACGCCAACATCTCCATCCGCCCGGTCGGCGAAAAGAAGCTGGGTACGAAGGTTGAACTTAAGAACCTCAATTCGATCTCCTTTGTGCGCGACGGGATCGCCCACGAGATCCGCCGCCAGGTCGCGCTGCTCGAGCGTGGCGGCGTGATCACGCAGGAGACGCGGGACTACGACGGCACGACCGGCACCTCCCAGTCGTTGCGCTCCAAGGAGGAGGCGCACGACTACCGTTATTTCCCCGACCCGGACCTCATGCCTTTAGCGGTCGATGAGGCGTGGAAGGAGAGGATCCGCGCCACGTGCCCGGAGCTGCCGTTCCACAAGCAACGCCGCTTCCTCGAGCAATACCAGCTGCCCTACACGCTGACGTCGGTCCTGGTCTGGGATCGCGCGCTCGCCGATTACTTCGAGGAGGCCGCGGGTCTGTGCGGCAAGGCCCAGGCGGCCGGCAACTGGATCGTCAACGACCTGCTGCGCGAACTGGGCAACGCGAAGGCGACACTCGCCGAGTGCCGAGTCGCCCCACGCCAACTGGCGGAATTGGTGAAGCTGGTTGATGCCGGGACGTTGATCACGGCGTCGGCCCGCGAGGTTTTCACGGAGATGTTCGCGACCGGAGACGACCCCGGCGTCATCGCCGATCGCCGCGGACTCAAGAGTGCGGCCGCCGACGGGAACGAACTGGAGCAATGGTGCCGGGACTCGATCGCCGCTAATCCCAAAGCCCTCGCCGAGTTCAAGGCTGGCAAGGACAGTGCGATCAACGCGTTCAAGGGCCCGGTGATGAAAGCGGCGAAGGGCAAAGCCAACCCCAAGGCGGTCGATGAGACGCTGCGGCGTCTCCTCGCCAACTCCTGAGATGAAGTGGCTCGGCTTGCATCTCGAAGCGCGGACCGCGCGGGGTCTAGAGGGACCGGGCGGAGCGATGTCGCCGGGCGTTTCGGCGCTGAAGGGGGCGGTCTCCTTCGCGATCGTCAGCACGATCGCCTACGGCATCTGGGCTTTCCGACTGTGGCCCTACGGCCCGGGGATGTACGCCGCGATCGCCGTGGTTTATCTCGGTCTGGGCGGGTTTGCCCTCGGCGGCTTGGTGTCGGGTCGCGGAGCGATCCCTCGTGTGACCGCGCTCTTCGCGGTCTCTTTTTTCGTCTATGCGCTGATCTGGTGCGCTTTCTGGTTCGGATTGCGCGGCAAGTTCCACGCCGACCTTTGGGGCGCGGCGATCGGGCTGGCGGCGATGTCCGCAGTGATCCGGAGGGCGTTTGGCGCGACGGGCGGCGCACTCGAGGCGTGGGCGGTGCTGTTCACCTGCCACACGCTCGGATACACCCTGGGGGATGAACTCCACGCGGCGCTCCGCGGCGTCAACGGCCGGTTGCTGTGGGGAACGGCGCACGGCGCCGGCTTCGGCGCAGGGCTCGGCTACCTGCTGTCCGTTACACAGCGGCGTTGAGGCGGGGCCTCCGCTTCAGTCGCCGATCGCCCAGAGAAATTCCTGGCGTTCGGGGGAAGTCTTGCCGGAGCGCAGGTAGATGCGATTACCGCAGATGGAGGGGGAGGAGAGTGACTCGTCGCCAAGCTTGTTCTGGGCGATCAGTTTCATGCCTTTAGGGGAAACCTGCAGCACCGAGGTCACGGCGCGCTGGTTCGTGACGAAGATGCGGTCTCCGAGCATCACCGGCGAACCGTAGAAATCGCGGTCAACCTTCTCGCGCCAGAGTTCCTCGCCGGTGTCGGACTTCCAGCAAACGGCCTGACCCGCGTCGAGAATGGCGTAGAGGTGCCCCTCCCGCACGAGCTTCGAGGGGACGTAGACCCGGGTGTTGTTTTGCCAAGCTATCTTCCCGGAACCGTCGGCATCGACCGCGGTGGTGTTGTTCTTCGGGTAGCCGCCGCTCACGAAGACGCGCTGGCCGTCGGTGACGGCGGTCGTGACACATTCCTCGGTGGCGCCGGCGACCTCCCAAAATTTATTCCCGGTGAGTGGGTCCAGACTGGTGATGAGGTTACAACCGGCGAGTACCGCTTGAACGCGGCCCGCGACCTCCATGATGGCGGGGGTGGTGTAGTTGGGAATCTTCGGACGTTCGTGGCTCCAGACCACGTCGCCGGTGCGGCGGTTCAGCCCCTGGATCACGCCGCCGCCGCGATGGTCGGCGCTAACGAGCACCACGTCCCCATGCACGACCGGTGAGGAACCGAAACCTTGGTGCATCACGAAATCACCGATGCGGCGCTGCCAGAGGATGCGCCCGGAGGCGTCTAGCGCCGAGGTGTGGATGCCCTTGGCGTTGGGGAAATTGATGTAGGCGCGCTCGCCGTCCCACGTCACCGAGGACGCCGCGGGCGACGAAAGGCGGTGGTTGCCTGAATCGAGGTTTCCCCGGTGCACGACCGTCGCCCAAAGTTCGCGGCCGGTGGCGCGGTCGAGGCAGAGCACCAACTGTTCCTGCGCAGCGGTGTCCGCCGTGCTGAGGAAGATGCGATTGCCCGCGACGGTGGGCGAGGAGTGGCCGCGCCCGCGCAGCGGGGAGCGCCAGACGATCTTTTCGGACTCGCTCCATTTCTCCGGTACCTTCTGCGCGGGGTCGGCGTGGCCGTCACCCGTCGGACCACGCCAGCGCGGCCAATCGGAGGCGGAGAGTTGGAAAAGCGGGCAGAGCAGCAGGAGGCAGAGGGTAAGGCGGGGGCGCATGGGCGAAGGTTTTCGGTACCAACGAGCGCGCCGCAAGCGCAACGTGGCCCCTCGGACATGAAAAAGGCGGGGAATTGCTCCCCGCCCCCGTGTACCCCGCTTCTTCCAGGGTTAGTTCCGCCCGACGGTAGCTGGCCGTCGGCTCTTGCTCTCGACGAACTCGCGGATGACGGCCATTCGCTCGCGCTGCCGGTTCTCCTGATCAATTTCGTCCGAGGTGCGGATCGATTCCCGCTTGGCCATGGCGCGTCGCATCTTGTTCAGGGCGAGATACTCCAATTGGCGGATGCGCTCGCGGGTGACGTGGAAGCGTTTGCCGACCTCCTCAAGCGTGAGTTCCTCCCGACCCTCCAATCCGAAGCGCAGTTTGATGATCTCCGCCTCACGCTCGTCGAGCGAGTTGACCATCTCGGCGAGGTCCTGATTGAGGTTTTTTTCGTGGAGGCCCTCCAGCGGGCTAAGGGTGTTTTCATCGCCCACGATTTCCCCGAAGGTGGCGGAGTCGCTCTCGTCGCCGACGGGCGCGTCGAGTGAGGCCGGGCGCACGCTGACGGACTTGAGATGGGCCACCTTGGAGGTCGGGATCTGGAGCTCGATCGCCAACTCCTCGTCGGAGGGCTCGCGGCCGAGCTGCTCGGTGAGCGCCATCGCGGTGCGGCGCATCTTGGAGATCTTGTCGACGAGATGGACGGGCAGGCGGATCGTTTTGCTCTGGTTGGCCAGGGCGCGCTTGATGGACTGCTTGATCCACCAGGCGGCATAGGTGGAGAGCTTGCCGCCCTTGCGGGGATCAAAGCGTTCCACGGCCTTAACCAAGCCGATGTTACCCTCGCTGATGAGATCCAGAAGCGGGAGGCCGAAGTCCTTGTAGTCCATCGCGATCTTCACGACCAGACGGAGATTGGCCGAGATCATGTGGTCCCGCGCCGCCTTGTCGCCGCGGCGAATGCGCCGGGCAAGCGTGACCTCCTCCTCGATCGTCAGCAGTGCGGTTTTGGCGATCTCCTGCAGGTAGAGCTGGAGATTGCTGCGCTCCCCATGGGCAATCGGTTCGGAGGGCGGGGGCTCGGGCTTCTCCAGGAACGAAGGAGGCGTATCCTGGGGAACGGACGAGAGAACGGTCGTCTCGGTGCCATTCCGGGGAGCCGCTTCGGTGGAGGTGGAAGAGCGGGGCGATTTTGATCGGGAGGGCATGATCGCGAGGTTGATGGTTAGGAGAAGGGAGAACGGGAGAGGTTCCGCTGAGAGAGCGTATTTCGTACCACAACGGTTACGCGCGGGTCTCCTCGGTGGATGCAATTCTCTACTCCTCGCGGCGGTCTCTTGTGGCACACCTTCTGTGTCAGTACGGCCCAACCCGGACCTTTCCGGAATCGTCATCGGGCATCATCGGTCGGGGCATCACCTTGAGCTTCTCCACGAGGAGGATTCGCCCCGGTGTGAACCGGAAAACTCCTCCATCACGACGTTCGCTGCATGTTCCGGAACGTGCTTCCGAGGATTTCGATAGGCTCCATGCTGGAAACCCGGATAATTTTTCCAAGATTCCCGGCGGCGCCGCGGTCATTGCTCAGGTGGGCGAGAATCAGCCCGCGGCCCGGGTGCTGATCGCCGGGCGCAACCTCAAGGTGACGTCTCGCCGGAGAGCGCGCCGTAAGTCGCAAGCGTGCCGTCCTCGCGGATCAAGGCCGCACCCACCGATGGGTGTACCGAGCACAGGTTTGCGACCGCTGTCTCCTCCATCAGGAAAAATGCCGTGGAAAGCGCGTCCGCCTGGGCGGCAGTCGGCGCAAGGGCCCACGTGCGGCGCGTGCGTTCGGCGGGCCGGCCGGTGCGGGGATCGATGAGGTGGGAGCCCTTCACCGCGGTGCCGGAACCGGCCAGGGAGGCTTCGCGCAGCGGGACGGCGCGATGGTTTCCTTCCTCGCCGACTCCGACCGCCCAGCCTCCCCCGGCCGTGCCCTCGTCGCCGAGCGCCAGCACGCTGCTGCCGCCGGAATTGAGGCAGGCGGAGGAGATGCCCCACTCGCGCAGCGTGGCCGCCATCACGTCGAGCGCATAGCCCTTGCCGACCGCGCCAAGGTCGAGCCGCAGGCGGATCGCGCGCGACGTCAACGTGTGGCTTGATGGGTCCAGGGCGTAGGGCGGCAGGTCGGGGTCAAGGTCGGCGGGACGCTCCGAGGCGTAGGCGGGATCGAAAGCCCGGCCGGTCGCCAGCGCGAGGTCCGTCGCGATCAGCAGGCACTCCAGCGCGTCGGGCGAAAGTGTGACTGATCCGCCGGGTGCGAGCCGGTTGGCGCGGGAAACATAGCTCCCGTCGATGAAGCGGCTCAGCTCCTCCTCGAGACGTTCCAGTTCCGCGAACGCCGCCTGCGCGGCGTGGCGCGCGTAATCCCGCGGATGGCCGGCGACGGCGATCTCGAAGAACGTGTTCATCGCCTCGTGCTGAAAAACCGGATGCGTCACGGTCGCCTCCCGGTCCACATGCGCCAGCGGAGCCCGACCATGGCGACCGCCGGGCGCCAGAGCAGACGGCGAAAGCCGTACTTTGACTCGCCGCGCGTCCGGGCGTGGTGCCGCACCCGGCGTTCACCGACGCCGAATCCCGCCGACTTCGCGAGTGCCGGGACAAAGCTCTGCATCAGCTCCATCGGGTAGAGGGCAGACACCACCTCGCGGCGCATCACCCGCAGCTGGCAGCCCGAGTCGTGGACCCCGTCGCCGAGAAAACGTCCGCGCACCGCGTTGGCCACGCGGGACATCAGCCGCCGCAGCGTCGAGTCGTGACGGTCCGCGCGCCACCCGCAGGCAAGTTCGCAGGAACCGGATTCCACGGCCGCGAGCAGCTCGGGGATGTCGCTCGGATCATTCTGGCCGTCGCCATCCATGGTCACGATGAAATCCCCCGCCGCCGCGTGCAGTCCCGCGAGCAGGGCCACGGCCTGGCCGGAGTTGCGTTCCATCCGCAGTTCCCGGCACTGCGGCCAGCGCGCGGCGCAGGCAGCGATCTCACCCGCCGTGCCGTCGGTGCTGCCGTCGTTCACCAGGATGGCCTCGAACGGACGCCCCGTCGCGGTCAGCACGGCGACGCAGGCCTCCGTCAGCGGCAGGATATTGCCGGCCTCGTTGTAGAACGGGATGACAAGCGAGAGGGAGGGTTTCACGGCTCCGGCGTGAACACGATGAGAATGAAACCCGGACGCAAACCGAGGACGGATTCGCGGTGGGGGCGACGGAGGCGGGCGCGAACGGTGTCGGCCAAGCTGTTCGAGGCGATGGTCAAGGCGCCGTCGCAGTCCTCCGGAGGTTCCGTCCAATAACCGACGTCGGGCACGGCGCGAAGGTACCAAGGCAGGGGCCAGTACTCCTCGGATATCACCCGGATGGGTCGGCCCGGTTCGGCCTGACGCGCGGCAGTGGCGAGGACGGTGACCTTCCGGACATCCGCCGAGCTGTGAACGTAGGCCCACGGGTTACGCCAGTCGGCCGGTCGGATGAACGAGGCGCGCCAGGCTTGCTGAAGAAGTGTGGCGGTCAGGATCAGCCCGAAGGCTGCGGCGACGGGCCGCCCGGTGTGCAAACGGGAGATCGCCCCGAGGGCGACCGCCGCTAGGAGGGCCAGCGGGGCCACCAGATGAACGGTGTGCCAAGGCGTTTTGTACGGGAGCGCGGAGAACAACGCCGCCACGAACAGGGCGTACAGGCTGAGGGCGCGCGGAACCGGGTCGCGACGGGTGAAGGCGACGATCATGCCGGCGAGGGCGAGCGCGGTGAAAGGAGCCTGGTGCCACACGATCCCGTGTTCCCGCTGCCATCCGAAGAGACGCACGTAATAATCCCACGGCTTCTCGTGACCCGTTGGCGGAGCGGAAGGTCCGAGGAGTCGTTCCGCGGCGTGAAGGTAGGCGGCGAGGGCGTCGCGCAGGCCGGCAAGGGTGGTCCCGAAGGAAGAGGAAAGCCGCGCCGCGATCAGCAGGGCGGCGCCCGCCGCCGCCGCGAGGTCACGACCGGGGCGGCGGGTGGCGGGTCGCAGGCCGGTGATCCGCGCGGCTAACCAAGCGCACACCAGGAAGAGGGGCGCGCTTGCCTTGGTCGCCTGCATCAGCCCGGCGGCGACCCCGGCGGCGATCGCCCAGCGGGTCAGACCGGAGCGCCACCACGAACGCGCGGCGACGAGGCATGCCAGCGTGAACGCCGCGAGCAACGTTTCCTGGATGAAATAGCGGCTGTAATACAGCGCCGGCGGAGACACCGCGACAAATGTCGCCGCCGCCAACGCCGGCCAGCGGGCCGCGCGCCCCGGATCACGGCCGGGGACCGAGGTGCCCAGGAGCGCGGTGAAAAGCACGGCCAGCACCCCGGCGACAGCGGGCACGAATCGCACGGTGGTCTCCGAGAGGGCGGGCAGGCTGGTTTCTCCGCGGAGGAGGGCGGTTATGGCCGCGGCGTAGTAGAGCGTCGGACCGTGATGGTCGCGGGGATCGAAGACGTACCGGCCCGCGTCGAGCAACTCGCCGGTCTTCACAGCCTGATTCGCCTCGTCGGCGTGCATCGGACGGCGGCCGAGTTCGTGCAAGCGCAGCCACAGCGCCGCCGCCAGCAGGGTGGCGAGGGTCAGCGCGCGAATCAGGCGAGGGGGCACGTGCGATCACTGCCGCAACCCTTCAGGTTTGTCACCTCGAACCCGTGTCCGGCGGTGTGGCTAGCATGTGGTCAGGGCAACTCGTAGGCCTCGCCCAGCACGGTCCCGGAGGTGCTGCCCTTGGCGGCGACCTGGAAGGTGTAATTGCCGGGTGGCAACTGCACGACGAGCGCGGCGTCGGCGGAGCTTTCCGGAAGTGCGAACGCCTGCACGGACGCCGCGGCGGCGGCCAGCTCGCTCGTCCAATGGCTCGAGCTCCAGTCGTCATTGCGGGCGACGACCGCTTCACCGCGAAACACCGTGAGTTGCGGGTCGGCCAGGGCGGTGGATACGCCGAAGGGCGCGAGTCCCGGGCCAATGCCGCGCAGCAGGAACCAGCGCGGGGCGCCGGCGCCGACGGACAGCCCGAGGGTGAGCGGGGCGCCCGGGGAGACGGTGCCCCTGGTGGAAAGATT
>CAIUOU010000198.1 GCA_903900845.1 uncultured Opitutia bacterium | reverse complement strand
TGAACTTCTCCGCTACGGCTTCAGCCACCGCGCCTGCCGCCGTGAGCCGCGTGGACTTCCTGGCGGGCGGTAATGTTGTCGCCACCTCGTTGGCCCCGACCGCGGGGGCCTATACCGCCTCCTGGAGCCCCTCCACCTCTGGAGTCACCACAATTGCGGCCCGGGTGACGGACTCCAACGGAACAGTGGTGACCACCTCAGCCATCAACGTGAATATCGTTGGTCCAGCTGTTGCTATCACCAGTCCCACCAATGCTTCGGTCGTTGGCAGCGGTTCTTCGGTTTCCCTCACCGCCACGGCCTCGGCCACTGCGCCGGCCACGGTCAGCCGCGTCGACTACTTCGCGGGCACGACCTTCATCGGTTCTTCGAACACGGCGCCGAACTACGCGGTGACCTGGACCGCCTCGCCGGCCGGTGGAGTCAATCTCACGGCCCGCGTCGTCGACAGCAACGGGGTGAGTGTCACTTCCCCTGCGGTTAGTATCACTGTTTCCGCGTTTGCTCCCTCAGTCAGTTTGACCGCCCCCGTGAACGGGGCCGCGGTCGCTCTCGGCGCCGCCAACACGCTTTCCGCCACCGCGAGCGCGGCCGCGGGTCTTTCCGTCGCTAAAGTCGAGTTTCTCGCCGGCGGGGTGGTCGTCGGTACCGCCCTCAACGCGCCGTATTCGGTGGCCTGGACTCCGTCCGCCGCCGGCATCGTCGCCGTGACCGCCCGGGTCACGGACTCAGTCGGCACTGTCGTAACCTCAGGGGTCGTGAACGTGAATGTCACCGCCCCCAGCGTGGCGATCACCGGCCCCGCTTCCGGTTCGACCGCTGGCTTCGCCACGCCCGTCACACTTACCGCCACCGCTTCCGCGGTGGCCCCGGCGACGGTTGCAAAGGTCGACTTCTACGTGGGTTCCACCTTCATCGCGACCGGCGCTGCCGGTGCGGGCGGCACGTACACCGCGCCTTGGACTCCGACCGCCACCGGCACGCAGTCCGTCATCGCTCGTGTGACCGACTCCAATGGCGCCGTGGTTTCCTCCTCGGGAGTCAGCATCATTGTCTCCACCACGCCGCCGGTCGCAACCCTCACCAGCCCGAGCACCGGATCCTCGTTCGTCGTCGGTGTGCCGGTCACGCTGACCGCAACCGCCACCGCGGGTGGGGGAGCGACGGTCGCCCGGGTCGATTTTCTTTCCAACAGTTCGACCGTGCTGGGAACCGCGCTGGTCCCGGCGGGCGGTGTTTACTCGATCACTTGGACGCCCACCACCGCCACTAACGTGCTCAACCTTTCGGCGCGCGTCACCGACTCCAACAATGCCGTAGATACTTCAAACGTCGTCACCGTCAGCGTCACCTCGTCCACCACGCTCGGTGTGGCTCTCGCCGTCACCGGCGGCTCCGCTACCGTACCGGTCGGCTCCACGCGCTTCCTGACCGCCACCGTCTCCGGCCTCGCGGCCATCGCGCAGGTGGAGTTCTTCCTCGATGGCGTCTCGATCGGTGTCGATACCAGCGCGCCGTTCAACCTGTTGTTCAACGCGCCGGCCGCCCCGGGCGCGCGTGTGCTCACCGCCCGTGCCACCGACGGTACCGGCGGCGTCGCCACTTCACCGAATGTTGCCCTTGTCATCGCCGGCGCGGTCGGCACCCCGCCGAGCGTCGGCGTGCTCGCTCCCGTCAGCGGCGCCTTCGTTCCGGTCAACGCCGCGACCTTGGTCAGCGGCGTCGTGGCCGACGCCGACTCCACTGTCAGCACCGTGCAGGTTTTCGCCAACGGGGTCTCGGTCGGCAACGCCACCGTGACCGGCGGAGCTTGGAGCATCAATTGGACGCCCTCCACCATCGGCGCCGCCGCACTCACGGCAGTCGCGACCGACACCACCGGTAACGCCATCGCTTCGCCCGCGGTCGGAGTCTCGGTCGTCGATTCCCAGTCGCCCACCGTAAGCCTCAGCCTGTCGCCGCGCACCGGTGCCGCCGCCGCCAGTACGACGTTGCCCAGCGGGGCCGTACGCAACTTCGTGGCCGACGTCACCGCGTCTTCCGGCCGCGCCGTCGTCCGCGTGGAGTTCTTCGTCAACGGCACGAAGCTGGGCGAGGACACGACCGCTCCCTATACCTTCCGCTACACCGCGCCTGAGCTCACCGCGGGTGAACTTTCGCGTCCGTTGGTCGTCTCGGCCCGCGCCACGGACAATGCCGGTGCCGCCCGCGACACCCAGGTTTCCCTGCTGGTGATCTCCCCGGTGGGCGCACCGCCGGTCGTCAGCCTCCTCACTCCGGCCCGCACCGTGAGCACCGTGCCGGGCACTGCGATCACCCTCGCGGCCTCGGCGAACTCACTCGTGGGCACGATCTCGTCCGTGCAGTTTTACGTCAACGGCAACCCCATTCTGGTCAACGGTGGCAACGGTCTCACCGCGGCACCGTACGTCAGCAGTTTCACGCCCACCACACCGGGTGCCTACGTCATCGATGCGATCGCCACCGACGACCGCGGGAACACCGCCATTTCCAACTCGGCGACCATCACCGCGGCTTACACGGTGCCCTCGATCACCATCAACGCGCCCAACCCGAACGCCACGGCGCGGCTTGTGCCGAACGTGCCCGTGACGCTCACCTCCACCGCCACCGTGCAGATCGGTGCGGGTTCCTCCGTGCTCCTCGTCGAGTTCCTGCTCGACGGCCAGCAGATCGCGGCGCGCACCACGCCCACCAACTCCGCCCTCGGGACCTACTCGACCACTTGGATCCCGACGACCGCGTTGATCGGCAACCACGTGCTCACCGCGCGGGTCACCGACACCAACTCGCAGTCGGCAACCTCCAACCCGGTTAATGTCGTCATCGCCAACGCCGTCGGCACGCCGCCAACCGTCACGATCGCGACGTCGCCCATCCCCGGGCCCGGCTTGCAGACGCTTTCCCAGGTCAACTTTCTAGCCAACGCCTTCGCCAACGGCCTGAACACCTCCATCAGCAACGTGGAGTTCTTCCTGAATGACCAGAGCATCGGCCTGGCCGCGCGCGAACAGACGACGAACCTGTACCGTCTAGCCTACGATTTCAGCCGCATCGACTTCGCCGCCGCGCCGGTGAACCCCAACAACCCGTCGCAGTACATTCTGCCGCTCTACGCGATCGCGCGCGACAGCAACAACAACCAGACCGTCTCGGCGACGTCCAATCTCGTGATCAACCCCGCGACCAGCGCGGCGCCGGTGATCTCCCTCACCGCGATCACCAACACGACGGTCACTCAGGGCAGCCAGATTTTCTTCGCCCCGTTCTTCAGCGACAGCGACGGCACCGTCACCCAGATCTCGCTCTTCGCCAACGGCGTGGCGGTGCAGAACCTCGGTTCCCCGATCTCCGGCCAGAGCGTCTTCACCTACAACGCCAGCACCCCGGGGCGCTTCAACGTCTACGCGGTCGCGACCGACGACACCGGCAACACCGCCGTCGCCTCGCCCGCCATCCTCGTGCAGGTCAACGCCGTCAACGCGCCCGAGACGGCGCTCGCGCAGCCGGCCAACAACGCCACCGTGACCACCGTGAACGCCCCGGTTTTCCTTGAGGGCACCGCACGGGCCACCGGCACCACGCTGGTACCGACGCTGGTCTTTATCGCCACCGGTAACAACGGGACGCGTACCCAGATCGGCGGCGTGCGCGTCGGCACCACCAACACCTACCGCGCCATCTGGACGCCGACCACTGCCGACTCCTACACCCTTGTCACCCAGGCCACCGTCGCCGGGGTGCAGAGCACGAGCTCCGTTTCCCGCCAAGTGGTCGTGAACGAACTGGTCGGCATCGCCCCAACGATCAGCATTAGCGTGCCCGGTACTGTCACCACCGCTTCCGCCGTGAACCTCACCGCGACCGCGGCAGATTCCGATGGTTCGGTCGTGGGCGTGGAGTTCTTCGTCAATCGCAACAGTGCGGGCCAGGCGGTGCGCGACCAGGCGGCCAACACTTGGCGGGTGCAGACGAGCTTCGCCGGCATCAATCCGGGTTCGGTCGAGGTCGTGGCGCGCGCCACCGACAACTCCGGCAACGTCGTCGCCTCGAGCACCTCCTTCATCAACCTCACGGCCGCCTCCAGCATCCCGCCGACCATCACGATCGATCCGTCGACGACCAACGCCGCCTTCAGCCGGCAGGTGCAACTACGGGCCAATGCCCGCGATTCCGATGGCACCGTCAATTCGGTGCAGTACTTCGCCAACGGGAGCAGTCTCGGATCCTCCTCCAACGCCAGTACCAGTTTCCAGATCAACTGGACGCCTACCACCTCGGGCAACTTCAGCATCTACGGCGTCGCCACCGATAACACCGGCAATGTGGTCATTTCCGCGCCGGTGGCGGTCGTGGTCCGCCGCAACAATCCCATCCAGGAGAGTGCCGCTTTCATTCTGCAGACGTACCAGGACATCGCCAACACGACGTCCATCAACCCGCTGGTGTTCGACGACCTCGACGCGCGTATCTCCGCCGGAGCGTTGGAGCGCGCCGATCTGGTCGTGACGCTGATGAAGGAATCGGGCTTCACGGCGCCGGTGAACCTCCTCGCGACCTATTATGTGCTGATGGGGCAGTGGCCCACCGCGGCGAACTACGCGTCCTATCTTGCCACGGCGCGCGGTAGCCTTTCCGGCGCTGTCGGCTCGATTCTCTTCTCCAACGAGTACTTCGCCAAATACGGCGTCGTGCCGACCACCCAGTTGCTCGATAACCCGCTCAGCTCGATCCCGGCCGAGGTCTTCTTGAATCGCCTGTACGCCAATGCCGGTCTCGGCACGCCCTCCGCCCTGAATCGCGTGCAGTTCCGCAGCAACAACGTGCTCGCGACCACCTTGGGGCGCGGTTACATCAACCAGGGACTCAACGGCGCGATCGCCGAGTTCATCACCAACACCAACTCGGCCAACACCGCTTTGCTCCGGAAGGCCCGCGCCGCCGCGCTCTTCTACCAGCTCGACAAGCCGGGCGTCACCCTGACCCCGGATGAGATCGCCACCTTCGTCGCGGCCTTGGAGGCCTTGCCTGACGACAAGGCGATGGCGGCCGCCGCGCTGAAGGATACCCTCTATTCCTACCGCTACGTCACCATCAACCGTCAGCCCCAATCGCTCACCGTGGCTCCGCGCTCGGGTGCGATCTTCTCGGTGGAGGCCGCCGGCGCCCCGCCGCTCGCGTACCAGTGGCTCCTGAACGGCGCGCCCATCCCCGGAGCCACCCGCTCGATCCTCAGTCTCACGAACGCCTCCGCCGCCAACGCCGGCAGCTACACGGTGGCCATCACGAGCAGCGCCGCTACCGCCACGAGCGACGCCGCGACTCTCACTCTCTCCAACGCTACCACGCGGTTGGCGAACATCTCGACGCGCGGGGTTACTTCCGGCGGGGCCAACGTGCTGATCGGCGGTTTTGTGGTCACCGGCACCGCCGCCCAGACGCGTCAGATGCTGATCCGGGTCGTGGGCCCGACGCTGTCGACCGCGCCTTTCAACATCACCACCGCCTTGGCCAATCCCGGACTCGAGGTTTATGCGGGTAACAACCGCAATCCGGTGCTGGCCAACGACGATTGGGGCACGCAGGCCGCCGGCGCCGCCCAGGTCAACGCGATCCAGCAAGCGGCCCAGCGGGCCGGCGCGTTCGCCTTGCCCGCCAATTCACGTGACGCCGTGGTGTTGGCGACCCTGCCGCCCGGGCCGTACACGGTCCAGGCTACCGTGCCCGCCGCCACGCCGAACGCGAATGGCGTCGTGCTGATCGAGGTCTACGACGTCACGCAGGGCGGTGCAGCCGGACCGAAGGCCGCCAACGTTTCCACGCGCGGGCAGGTGGGCACCGGAGCCGATCAGCTCATCGCGGGTTTCGTGGTCACGGGGTCGGTTTCACGCCGCATGCTGATCCGCGGTGCCGGCCCGACCCTCGCGGCCCTCGGGGTGCCGGGGGTGCTCGCTGACCCGCAGCTGCGGCTCGTGGCACAGGCCTCGGGTCAGGTCATCCGTTCCAACGACAATTGGGCCTCCGGCGAGGACGCGACGATCATCAGCTCCGCCTCCTCCGCCGCGGGCGCCTTCCCGTTCGGTGGCAACAGCCGCGACTCCGCGATGATCGTGATGCTGCCGCCGGGTGCGTACACCGTCCAACTCTCGGGTGTGAACAACGCCACGGGCGTCGGCATCGTCGAGGTCTACGACGTCGATCCCTGACGTCCCGGGGATTTTTCCCGGGCGGGCGTTGCAGTTTCCGGCGCGGGGTTTAGCCTCCGCGCCTCCATGCAACATTCGGAACTCTTCACGCCCGTCTCCCTGGGCTCGATCGCGCTCGCCAACCGCATTGTGATGGCGCCGCTCACCCGGTGCCGCGCCGAGCCCGGCCATCTGCCCGGTTCGTTGATGGCCGAGTATTACGCCCAGCGCGCCACCGCCGGCCTGATCGTTTGCGAGGCAACCATGGTGATCGAGGGCAACTCGGCCTTCGGCGGTGCCGAGCCCGGCGTCTACAGCGCGGCGCAGGTCGCCGGGTGGCGCAGCGTCACTGATGCCGTTCACGCGAACGGCGGTCGCATCGTTCTGCAGCTCTGGCACGGCGGGCGCGCCTGCCATTCACTCCTCAACGGGGGGACGCAGCCCGTGGCGCCCAGCCCGGTCGCGATCGGCAATGACGAGATCCACACCCCCGCAGGCAAGAAGCCCTACGAGACGCCACGCGAACTCCAGGATGACGAATTGCCTGGCATCGTCGCCGGATTCCGCCGCGCCGCGGAAAATGCCTTGGCCGCGGGATTCGACGGCGTCGAGGTGCATGGGGCCAACGGGTACCTGCTCGATCAGTTCCTGCGCGATGGCAGTAATCGCCGCACCGGTCCCTATGGAGGCCCGGTGAAAAATCGGGCCCGACTTTTGCTCGAGGTCGTGGATGCCGTCGTGGCGGTTTGGAGCCCGGGTCGGGTCGGCGTGCGCATTTCGCCCCTCAACAGTTTCAACGACATGCGCGACAGCGATCCCGTCGGTCTCACGCGGTACGTTGCTGGGGAATTGGGTCGTCGGGGCATCGCGTTCCTCGACCTGATGCGCGGCGACTTTTTCGGCGTGCAAAAGGGTGACATCGTATCGGCGGCGCGCGGGGCTTTCCGCGGAGCGTTGCTGGGCGGGATGGGCTTCTCTCCGGCCGAGGCCGCCAGCGCGGTTCACTCGGGCACCTTTTCCGCCATCGTGTTCGGACATCACTTTATCAGCAATCCCGACCTCGTCGCCCGCGTTAAGGCTGGCGTCCCTCTGGTCGAACCGGATCAGGCCACGTTCTACAGCCCGGGCCCCACCGGCTACACCGACTACCCCACACTGCCCACCTAACGGCCCTCCCCAAAGGGGTCAGGGCGTTGAATGTTTGACCCCGATTTCAACCTTGAGGTTCGGGTAATCGCCTGAGGGGAAACGATATCCGGTAAAGATAGGAGTCTTTATCGCCCAAAACACTAAACGCCCTGACCCCATCTCTGCGCGCAAAAGGGGTCAGGGCGTTGAATGTTTACGGGGTGATTTGGGGCTAATGGATATCGTAAGTTTCTGAGGAAAAGGATGGTGCGGATAAAATGGAGGATTTTTCCGGCCTAAACGTTTAACGCCCTGACCCCTTTGGGGGGATTTAGGTGCGCCAGGTGAGGCGGTGTTTTTTGCCGTGCTCGGTGTGGGTGGAATCAAGCGCGCGTAATTCGAGGTCCAGATGGGTATCGGCCAAGCGGGCCGCGACCCAACCCGCCGGTTGCTTCTGGTCGAATGGGTAGGCCGTGGCCGGAAGGTTCACGAGATGGATGCCGCTGGCGTCGCGCTCGATGCTCCAGCGATGCGAGTGGCCGAAGAAGTGAGCTTTTACGTGGCGGCGTGGGCGAAGGATCGCCATCAGGGCTTCAGTCTCGGTTAGGCCGTTTTTGTTGCCAGAGCTGTTCGGATTATGGTGCACCATCACGAGCGCGGATTTACCGGCATGAGCGTCGAGCGCTCCCTCCAGCCAGCGTAATTGAGCGGGGCCGAGCACCCCGGGCGTGACGTTGGTGCGGTCCAGCGAATCGAGGACAAACCAGTTCGCGCGCCCGCCGGGGATCATCGCCGCCTGCCGATCAGCCAAGTCGCCCGCGGTGCGCCGGGACTCCGGAACGCCGGCCCAAAAACGCTCACGGTGGTCGTGGTTGCCGAGCGCCAGCCAGAGCGGCACGCCGGCCTCGCGCAACGGCGAGAGGAGGCGCGCGAGCGTCGCGTAGTCCCCGGACTCGCCTGTGTTCAGCGAAAGGTCGCCGTCGACCAGGGCGCCGGCGGGACGCGAGCCCTCGGCGAGAATCTCCGTCACGACGCGCCCGAGTCTATCCGCCATGTTGATGCCACGGGCGAGCTGCGCCGGGTCAGCGGCGATGTGCGTGTCCGACAACAGCGCCCAGAAATCGGGATCCACCCGGGGGCGGGCGGCGGCCCGCAACGGGCCGCCCGCGAAGCAGGCGGTGGCGCCGGCGATCGCTTGGTGGAGGAAGCGACGGCGAGGGAGAGCGGGGAGATGGAGGGGCATGAGCGGAGCGTGGCGGAGCGTAAAACTTTGACCAGCGCGCTTTGCTTCCGGCCGGCGCGCTTGACGACCAAGGGTTGCCGGGCGGAGGGTGACATCAACCCCATCGTTCATGACCATCCCCGATTTCGTCGCGCCAGGTGTCACCCGTCGTCGTTTTCTGCGTTCCACCGCCACCGGAGCCGCCGCGGCGGCATTCCCGGCGGTGCTGCGCGCGGCGCGGCCCAACGGCAACGTGCAGATCGCCGTCGTCGGCGTGAGCGCACGCGGCTACGGGGATCTGCACAGCACCGCCTCGCATCCAAAAGTCCGTTACGTCGGTTTCTGCGACGTCGACGCGAAGGCCTTCGCGAAGGCCGACGCCGATCATCCGGGAACGCCCCATTTTTCCGACTATCGCGTGATGCTCGAGCAACTGGGCGACTCGGTGGACGCGGTGATCGTGGCCACTCCCGACCATATGCACGCGCCGGTCGCGGTGGCCGCGATGCAGCGAGGGAAACACGTCTTCTGCCAGAAGCCGCTGGCGCACACCGTGTGGGAGTGCCGGCAGATGCGGCGGTGGGCGGAGAAGAAGGGGCTGATCACGCAGATGGGAAACCAGATCCACTCGGCGGTGGAGTATCGACTGGCCACGCGACTGCTGCGGGAAGGGGTCATCGGCAAGGTGAAGGAGGTGCACTCCTGGGTCGCGGTGGGTGGGAACGAGCGTACCTGCCTGCTGGAGCCGCCGGCCGGTGCGGAACCGGTGCCGGCCGGGCTCGACTGGGATCTCTGGCTTGGCGCCGCGCCGGAGCGGCCGTATGCCGCCGGCGTTTATCATCCTTTCGCCTGGCGTGACTGGCAGGATTTCGGAGGCGGTGCCCTTGGCGACTTCGGTTGCCACATCCTCGATCCGGTCTTCACCGGCCTTGGTCTCACGGCGCCCTTGTCGATCATGGCCGAGAACAGCGGCGTGAATCGCCATATCTGGCCCACGACCGAGACCGTGCGCTACGTCTTCCCCGGCACGGAGTTCACCGCCGGCGATAAGCTCAAGGTCACCTGGACCGACGGTGGGCTGCGTCCCGAGCGCAAACTCGCCGGCATGTCCGGCGATCTCGACCTGCCGAAAAGCGGGTCGCTGTTCCTTGGCGAGAAGGGCAACATGGTGCTGCCCCACGTCGGCGGGCCGCGGCTCTATCCCGCCGAGAACTTCACCGGCTTCACGTATCCGAAGGACATCAAGGGCGTGAACCACTGGCACACGTGGGTGGATGGCATCATCTCCGGGCGGCGCACCTCGGCCGGTTTCCACTACGCCGGGCTGCTGGCCGAGGCGGTGCAACTGGGCAACGTCGCCACCCGCGTGGCGCGTCGGAACCTGATCACGCGCGGGACAAAGAAGAGCGATGCGGGTTCGGAGCTGCGGTGGGATACGGAAAACTTCCGCATCACCAACCATGCCGAGGCCCAGGCGCTGCTGACCAAGACCTACCGTCGCGGTTTCGAGGTCGCGGCCGCCTGATCAGTCCACCCGGTGTTCGCCGCGTGGGATCCTCTCATCCCCCGCGGGTCGAAACGGGCGGGCGTAATGGCATGGTCGATCGGGATCGGCCGCTCAGCGCAGTTCAGGAGCGACGTTGCCGTAGGTCCAGGCGGCGGTGAAAGGTGGCGCGGGGGGCGGCTGGGTGAGTGGGCCGGGAGTCATCTGGTTGGCCAGGGCGATTCCGGTGTCGGCGAACTGCCGCCCGGCGGTGGCCTCAAGGTTGGAGTATGACGTGAGCCGCGTCTCGTAGCCGCCGCCGCCCGGGCCGAGCGCTTCCTCAGTGGGCACGTAACCGACGCAGCCGTTGGCGAGCTCGACGGGGAAGGTGAACGGGAAACGCGAGCCCGCCTTGATGTCCAAGCCGAACTGCACGAAGTATTCTGCCGGGTTCGAGACGAACACCGCGGGGCCGACCTGAATCGCCTGCACCTCGACCTCCACCTCGGGTCGCACGCGCAGCAGGTGGTCGAGCACAACGGTTTCCTTGGCAAAAATCCACTCGGTGGCGCCCGCCTTGGCCGGGCCTTGCGCGACGAGCTCCAGCGCCCGGCGCACTTTTTCCGCCGCCGGTGCGCGCCGGCGCACGTTCCAGACCCGCAGGCGCGTGTCGAGCGGGATGTCCCGCGACGCCCCCTGCCGTGTAAGCAGCAGCGTCTTGTAGGCCTCGGCACCCACGCGGCCCCCGACCAACTCGCACCATTCGCGGGGCGGCGGACGCTGGAAGCGGGATAGGTTGTCGACTTGCGTCACGTCCCCCGAAGCGCCTTGGAGAAAGACCACGGGCAGCGCGGCGTGGCCCGTGGCGCCGCGCAGGGTGCGCTCCATAGCCCAGATCCAGTTCGCGGAGATGCCGCCCGGGTTGGTGGTGGCGTGGCAGGAAAAGTTTACAATCACCCCGAGCAGGTTGTCGCGGAGGTCCCAAACTCCGACGGTCCCGACCTGAGGATCGATCGGACCCGCGTAGCCGACGATCTCCGGGTTGCCGGGACCCGGGTGTGAGAAGGTGAGGCCTCCCTGCATCCGCACGCGGCGGTTGAAGGAGACCTTGTCCTCGTGGCCGACGCCGACGGCTAGGCGGGCGTCGACCCGCGCGGCATCCGCGAGGACGACGGCCTCCACGATCTGGCGGCGGAGGAGCTGCGTGTACCCCGGGTCGGAAACGACCGATTTTTCGAGAGCGAGCTCGCGCACCAGCGGCGACGCGGAATCGAAGTCGCCCGGTTCGCCCATGCCGATCGGGCCGGACGAGTGCGAGTGCGACGCGCCGATGAGCACCGCGGAGCCCGGTATGCCGCAGCGCCGGGTGATCTCGGCGCGGGCTTCCTGGACGAGGGCGCGGGTGACGAGCAGCAGGTCGATTCCCACGAGGGCGACGCGGGAGCGGCCGTCGTCGAAGACCGCCGCGCGCACCTTGCATGGGTCGTGGAACGAACGGTGGAAACTTTTCCCGTAGCCGCCCGGGGCCTCCATTCCGATGCCGGGTGTGATATCGCGCTCGGCGAATCCGGCCCTGAAGCGCGAAGCCGGGGCGGATGCGGCGGAGACGATCGAAGCCGTCGGCAGCAGTAGGAGAGACAGGAGCGGGAGGAGGAGGGCGATGCGCATGGGGGAGGGGGCGTCTCATCGCAGTCCGGTCCGGGCCATCGGTCAAGTGACGCATACCCGCGTGCGACCTACTTCGACATCATGCGCGGGTGAAAGCCTCCCCCGTCCAACTGCTTTGCGTCGAAAATGTGATCTCCCGCCAGCGCAACGGTGGCGGGCGCCAGACCCTCACCTTCGAGATTTCCGTGGCGAACCTCGATCTCACCAAGCGCGTCGAGGTGCACTGGGAGGGTGAGGACTCCGAGTGGCGCATGCTGCCGGCGGCGTACGTCGGTCCCCTGGGGGGCGGCCGGGAGCTCTGGCGGGCGCGCTCGGTGCACGAAGTGGACGGAGAGGACCGTCCGCTACCGGGCGACGTCCGGTTTATCATCGGCTGCTGGATGGGCGGGTGCGAGCACTGGGATGCGCACGAGGGGCGCGGTTACGAGATCGGCGCCGACACCGGCATCCGCGTGGCGGACGGTCATCAGGTGCTTCCGGTCATGACCTTGCCGTGGCTCGAAGGAGCCCAGGATGTTCTGCCGGTCGCGGTGGCGGTGAGGCAGGCGCTCCACCCGCAGCGGGTCTTTGTGCGCTGGAGCGCGGATCGTTGGCGGACGACCCAGGACTCCCCGTGCTATTTTAAGCGGCGGCATTGGGACCGCGCGCACTGGAGCAATGCCCGCAATCCGAACAAATACGGCTGCGCGATCTGGGTCGGTCAGGTGCACGCCCCGGGGGCCTATCGCATCGAGTATGCGGTGGCTTGCGAGGGCGCACACCACACGCTCTGGGCCAACAACGCGGGCGAAAACTACACCGCGCGCCACGAGAGGCTGAAAGTCCTCACTCTGAACCTGCACTGCAACCAGGAGACCGACCAGGACCGCAAGCTCACCCGTATCGCCCACGCGATCGATGAACTGCGCGCCGACATTGTTTGCCTCCAGGAGGTTTGCGAGCCGATCGCCGAAGGGCGCGGTGATCCGGCGGCGAACACCGCGCACGTCATCGCCTCGCGCCTCGGCCGCAAGTTCGAGGTGCACTTCGAGCATTCGCACATCGGGTTCGGGCGGTTCCTCGAGGGGTGTGCGATCCTGAGCCGGGTCGGCTTCAAGCGGCGGGAGTCGGCCTACGTCTCCCGGAGCGGGGATCTCAATGACATCCATGCGCGGAAGGTCGTGATGGGGACGATCGAGTTTCCCTATTTTGGCGCGGTCGACATCTTCTCGGCCCACCTTAGCTGGTGGAACGGCGGCTTCCGCGAGCAGTTCGAGCGGCTGCGCCGCTGGGCCGAGGAATTGCGGGGACCCGCGACGGCCGGCACCCTGTTGTGCGGTGACTTCAATGTTCCGCCGGGCTCGGAGGGATACGCGCTGGCGACGGGCGGGGCCGGCTATGAGGATCAGTTCGCGCGGGCCGGAGTCCCGAGCACCCGCCAAGGAGGCGCCGCGGCCGGACCGGGCGAGCTACGGCCGGAGCAGCACCGCCTCGACCATCTCCTGCTGCGCGGCGGTTCGTCGCTGCAGGCGGTCGCCGCGCGGGAGGTCTTCACCGAATCCGATTACGGGAGGGTCTCCGACCACGCCGGTTACCTGGTTGAATTCGAGCCGCGCTGAGTCGCCGCCGGGGACCGCGCGCCAGCATGGAATTATCCGAGGATCTGGTCGCGCCGCTCGAGGCGGAGCTGGGTGGCTACTTCCCGCGGCGCAATGATCTGCGCGAGGTGTTCCACCTGCGATGGGCGCGCCTGCGTTTCCGCGTGCATTGGGGCGCGGAGCTCAATCTGAAGATCCTGCTGCGCGTGCGGCGGGCCGACGGTGTGACCGAGACCTACCTGGTCGACACGGATCCGGAGAACGGGGACTGGAATCTCCATACGCGGGTGACCCGCGATTTCTACCTGCATCCCTTTCCTCCCGGGCTCGGGCCGGTCACCGCCGTGACCTTCGCGTGGATCGCGCACCTGCGGGGACGCTCCCACCACTCACGGCACGAGTACGCCCTCGCCGACGGGGACCAGCTGGAGGATCCCTCCCCGCGCCGCTGGGTCCCGCCGGCGCGGGCGGTCCGCGCCAACTCGTACCGCACCCATGAGGTCGACGCGGAACTGCTGCAGCGCGATGTCGACTGGTACAATCGCGACTTCGCCAGCCTGAATCTGACGCCGAAATTCACCAAGGGGATTCCCGGGCATCCATTTCACCCGAAGCGCTTCATCCACGAAGCGATCGATCGCGTGATCGACCGGCGCCTCGCCGAACCGTGGCGGCCGCAGGCCATCAAGGTGTGCGTCGACTGCATCGACGATACCGACTTCGTCACGCACCTGCTCTGGGCGCGCAACTGCGGTGTCACGGTGCAATGCGTGGTCGACTGGCGGAAGATGACGCTGACGCAGAGCGAGAACTACCGGCGGCTGAAGCAGGCTGACATCGAGCTGGTGGGGGTCTTCTGCACACCGCGCGGCGACGGGATCGAGGTCGCGCCCGACATGCACACGAAATTCATCATCTTCGGAGAGGAGGAGTGTCTCCACGGCTCCTTCAACATCGTGTTCGATCGCTGGGGTGGAAACTGGGAATCGGGCATGACGTTTCGCACTCGGGGCGTACCGCGCCTGCTCGATAATATTTTCCAGAGCATCCGCGGCGGTGTCATCCAAGGGTACGGCGTCGATCCTCTGAGCCACTTCAACGTGCTCTACACGTTCGGCCGCCATGCGCTGATGAACGGCAATCTTTACCGGCCGCATCACGCGATCCTCGCCGAAATCTTCCGGGCGCGCCGCTCCATCCGGCTTTGCCTGTTTCTCCTCGGCGAGCTGCGCGGCGAGCACAGCGAAAGCGTGGTCGACGCGCTGATCCACGCCCACCGTCGCGGCGTGGAGGTGCGCGTCATACTCAACGGGCACATCGCGCACGAGGGCGACCCGGGACGGGAACGCACGCCGGCGGAGGAGTTCGCGCGGCCGCTGCTGCCCTCCGTCGCGCGCTTGCGCCGGTCCGGAGTCGAGGTCGGTCTGGCGTACGGGCAAGTCGACCATCGCGTGCCGTACTGCCCGCTGCACGCGAAGTACGCGGTCTTCGACGACCGCGTGGTGCTCGATGGCAGCTTCAACTGGTACAACACCTCGGTGCACTCGCACGACCTGCTGGTCGTGGCGGCGGACGAACGGGTGGCTGCGGCTTTCACCCACGAATTCGACCAGATTCGGCGCCTCTTCCGGTTTCCGGCCTGAATCGAGACCCCGGGTATCCACCGTGGCGATCCGTCAGACGACCGATGGGCGCGCGTGGCGGGAAGTGTTACCAAGAGTGCGTGGAATCCTTCATTCGTTCGCCGGCCCGCGACCACCCGCTTTTTACCAGCGTCGGCGCGGCTCTCACCAGGTCGGTTCGCGCTTCGCATCGGCTCGGAGCGGGGGGGCGCCGATGATCGGCGCAGGCCAGGCCATCTCCCGGACCGCGTCCTCCGCGATGCGCCGGAGCACCGAAAGCGGGCGCGACGATCCCCTGCTGGCGCGGATCCTCGGGGTCACGGGACTGATGTTGTGGGAGGCGGATGAGCACGGATTGGCCGGGACCACGCTTCAGGGTGGAGTCAGCCCATCGCTCGCCGCCGGGCCGCGCCCCGCTGATCCGGGCCCCGGCGGCCGTTGGACCGAGATCGTTCATCCCGCGGACCGCGAGCGGGTGTGCGAGTCCCTCGCGGCAGAGGAAACCGCGCGGACCGGCCGCCCCGTCGAGTATCGCCTGATGATGTCCGGAGGGGGATTTGTATGGGTGCGACACTGGGTGTTGCACCGGCTCAACCGGCGGGATGGGGAGCGGCGGCTTCAGGGCATAGTCATGCCCATCCCGGAGCAAAGACGCCTGGAGCTGGAGTGTCTCCGGCTCGGCGAGCGGGAGAGGGCGCGTATCGGGCAGGAACTCCACGATGACCTTTGCCAGGTGCTGGCGGGGCTCGCCTTCATGCTGCACCGCCTGTGGGACCGGATCGGGCGTTCGGATCCGGATCTCGCCGCCGAAGTTGACGCGCTGGACTCCGAGGTGACCGCGGTCACCGAGCGGGTGCGCACCATGTCCCGGGGACTTTTCCCGGCGGGACTCGATCATGCGGGCCTGCGCCGCGCGCTGCAGGACTGCGCGGAGCACGCCCGCCAGCGCTTCGCGATCGGCGTGGATCTCGAGCTGCCGAAGCGGCTCCCGCCGCATTCGCCCGAGCAGATCCTCCATGTTTACCGCATTGTGCAGGAGGCCGTGAGCAACGCGGTCCGGCACGGCGCCGCGCGGCGGTTGCGCCTGGCGGTGGCTGCCGTGGGTCAAGCGGTGGATGTCCGGATCGAGGACGACGGTCGTGGTTTTTCCGGCACCAACGGCGAACCGCGGCCCGGCATCGGCCTGCAGGTGATGGCGTACCGGGCCCGCACGTTGGGCGGCGAGATCCGGTTCTCGAATCATCGGCCGCACGGCGGCGCGGTGCACCTGACCTATCCCGCCCCGGGCCCGTCCGCGAACGGTTCGGGACGACCCATTCTCCCATGAAGACCCGTGTTTACATCATCGATGATCATCCCCTTGTGCGCCGTGGCTTGAACGCCCTGGTCACGGCCGAGCCCGACCTGGAGGTCTGCGGCCAGCAGGAGGACCCCTCCGCGGCGGTGCAGGAAATAATCCGGCTCCAGCCGGATGTCGTCACCATCGACATCTCGCTCAACGGCACCTCGGGGCTGGAGTTGATCAAGCGGATCCGGGCGGTGAACCCCCGGATCCAGATGGTTGTGCTCTCCATGCACCATGAGTCGGTCTACGCGCTGCGCGCCCTCAAGGCCGGCGCCCGTGCGTACGTCATGAAGCACGAGGCCGCCGCACGCATCGTGGAAGCCATCCGCGCGGCCCGTACGGGGCGGATGTTCGTGAGCGACGAGGTCTCTCGCCAGATGCTCACGCAACTGGTGAACGGCGGCGACGGCGCGGGAGTCTCTCCCGTCGCGACGCTGAGCGATCGGGAGCTGGAAATCGTGGACCAGATCGGCAGTGGTATCCCCACCCGGGAGATCGCTGAAAAACTCCACGTGAGCGTGAAGACCGTCGAGGCGCACCGCGCCCACATCAAGGAGAAGCTCAATCTGCGCCACGCGCCGCAACTGGTGCAGTTCTGCGTGCGTTGGGTGGAGGAGAACAAGCGCCACAACGAGACCGTGGTCGCCACCGACTGAGGCGGCTCTAGCTTCCGACCGGCCGCCGTCCGAAACCTCCGGCGTTTTCCGCGGCAGTTGCGTCGATGCGTCAGTCCCGCGCGTGGCGCCACCACGCGCAGCTCCGGCGGAGTCCCTCCGCCAGGTCCACTGCCGGCCGGTAGCCAAGTTGCTTCTCCACGTTGAATCCCTGGATCTGGTGCGCCGTACCTTCGGTCGGTTCCCGCGGCAGGTTAGTCGCGACCCCGGCGGACACGCCGAGCTCGCGCGCCACCGCCGCGCGGAAGGCCTCCTCCGTGATTGCCGCTGGGTCAGTCAGGGTGAAAACCCGTTGCTCGATGATCCGGGCGGAAAGCGCGGCGCGGGTGGCGGCGACCAGATTGTCGAGGTGCAGGCCGTTCCACGGCGCATCCGCTAGCGGCCTGGGACCTTCGCCGCTTTCGAGGCCGCGGGCGAGTTCGGCGAAGGAGGGTACGCGCGCCCCGAAAACCGTTCCCGTACGCAGCACAATCGTCAGCGGGAGATGCTCCACCCTGACCTCCAGCAGCACGGCCTCCGCCTCGGCGAGCGCCGCGCTTCTCGGACCGGGCAGGAGGCCGGGAAGGGACTCCGCGCCGTCCTCCGGTTCCGCGGCCTTGCGATCCGCCGGTCCCGCTTCGCTGATCATCACCAGCCGCCGGATCGCCCCCTTGGCGCAGGCCCGCGCGAGCGTGGCGGCCGACTCCACGATCCGTGCGGGTTCGTCCTCATCGGCCGGAGCGAAAACCATGGATGAACAACCGGACAGTGCGGACCTCAGGCTTTCCGTTGACGCCGGGTCGACCAGCTTCAGGGAGACGGCGAACCGCGCCGCGCGTGCGAGTCCGGCGGGAGCCGGAGCGAGGGCCACCGGTTGCGGGGAACCCGAAAGATGAAATGTCTCCACCATGCGTGCGCCGATGGCGCCCGCGGCGTTGAAAATCGCGACCTTCATGCGGCGCGACCATGGAGGGACAGGGAGGCGGCAACGGCGGACTCGTTCGCGGACAACCAGGGTAGCGGCAACGATGAACGGACTCGGCGGCAATGGTCGGCCATCGTGAGCGCGGGCAGCAGGGTCGTGGCATGGTTGGCGGGCTCGTTGCCACGGATCGCTGCCCCCAGAAGTTGGCGCAGTTGGAGCTCGCGCGTTCCCGCCGGTCCGCGGTTCGCATCCGGCTCGCGTCCGCGAAGGATCCCCGTGAGTTCATCGACGGAGGCATCGAGCCTCAGGCGGGCCGGGGTGGCGCTGGCGGTGTCCCAGCACACGGTGCCGCGCCGGCAGCGGAGCAGGTAGGAGGGGGGCGCGCTGCGGTCGCGGTCGAGGCGGAGGCTTCCGCGGAACCCGGCCGCCATCGCGAACTCCGCGCGGGCCACCGCCTCCACGCCGCCGAGCGCATCATCGGCCGCGGAGAGCGGCTGCATGTCGCCGAACCAATTCGCGATCAGATCGAAGGCGCGCAGGCCGGGATCGATCCACGCGCCGGCCGGTGGGACTTCGCTCGGGCTGATCTCGTCGCCACCTTCGTGCAATCGGAAGGTGACGCAGCCGCCAAGCGCCCGTCCGCTCGCGGCCAGTCGCAGCCAACGGAACCACGGAGCGAGTCGGTGCGGCAGGTCGACGCTCAGGCTTACCTCGTTTCGCCGGGCGAGTTCGCACAACCGCGTGGTTTCCGCGGCGTTGTCGGCGGGCGGGCACGCGGAGAGGACGTGCCATCCCCGGCGCAGCGCCTGGCTGATTTTGGCGGGACGCTGGCGCAGCGGCGTTGCGATCAACGCCAGGGTGTCCGGCGGTTCGTCAAGCGCGTCGAGGTGCGCCGCGAGCCGGAGGCGCGGAAACTCGCGGGCCAGCCAAGGCGTGGGAGTTCCACCAGGTATCACCGCGGCGGCTACGCGTGCCGTCCCGTCACGGTGTAGCCGCACGAGCGGTGGCCCGAAGGTTTTCTCGATCCAGGCGAGATCCCCGAGCAGCAGTAGCCCCGGGATGGTTCCGCCGGGAAACACACGTGGCGGGGGCAAGGCGTCCTCGGCGGTCATGGTGGTAAAAAGGGGACGGCGCCCCCTCGGCTCCGTCGACGGAGGAACGCGGGGGCGCCGTCTTGAAACCGGGAGCTACCCGGCGCGGTCAAACTGCGGTCGACTAGGCCGCGTTAAGGCGGCTGGCCTGACGCAGGGATCCGCGAGAGATGCGGCGGCGGGCGGCCTCAAGTCCGATGAGGCCCATGCCGAGCAGGGCCAGGCTGTTGCCACCATCCGGGACCGACGGGGGGGGCGTGGATGAACCGCGCGAGGTCCATTCCTCGTACCCGTCGTTCGCCTCGAAGTACGTGCCCGTGCCGCCGGGCTCGGTTCCGAACGCCGAGTACAGGTACAGGTAATCGGAGGAGCTCGCGCCGGCGAAGGCCGAGATCGGGATGTAGGCGTACATGTCACCCGAGCCGCTGCCCGACCCGAAGATGTAGTTGAGTTGGATCCTGCTGTCGGACCCGGTGTCGAGGTCCCAACGCAGCGTGGTTCCCGCCGCACTGGTGAGATCGGCCAAGGTGGCGGCCATCGTCAGTGCGTTCGGGTTGGTGTAGAACCTCAGCGCGTAGAGCGTGAGATACGGGTTGGAGGCGTTCTGGTTGATATCGAGCAGGAACTCATAGTAGCTGCCCGCCGCGGCGCCGGTCGGGTTTACCACGACCGGCACATTGCTGAGGCGGATGTCATGCGTGAACGTGGGGGAGGTGTTCACGTCCGGCATCACGGGCCGCGCGGTCGCGTTGTAGCCCTGCTCGAATCCCGCGTTGCTTCTGAGGCGAACGAACGAGTCGATGTAGCCCGAGCCCGTGGGCTGCGGGTCGGTGTTGGTGAAGAAGGCTTGGTTTATGGTCCCGGAGGCCCCGGCGGTCCTCAGGTCCAGCTCGGCGCCGGACGCGACGACAGGGAGCAGTGGCAGAACAAGGCCGGCCGTGGAGGCCAGCCGCAGGATGCGATGCAGTTTCATGGTTTTGTTTTTTTTGGTTTCTCTAACCGGACGCTCCTATGGCATCGCGCGTGCCAGCGTCGGAGTGATGTTCGCAACCTACTCCCCTGGTGTTACTTGCGGTCTCTTAATTTACGTCGCCAAGCCAGAGAGGGCCGGAACCCGGACCAGAAGGACCCCGCGCGGTGAAAAAGTGTAAGGTTTGCCGACAGCCGAGCGCCGCGGCGCAAGGCGCGATCGCTTAAACACCAAGCGCGGCGCGGCTTGTGCGCGCGTTGCAGGTGTCGGCCCGCTCAAAACCACGTGAAGCGTTCCGGCACGAAGATCGTGTCGTAGGCCTGCAGGTGGAAAGCTGTCGCGGCGCGGCCCTCGAGCACGGAGCGCGCGTCGAAGGTGTAAGTCACCGCGCGACCTTGCTCATGGCGGATGACGCGCACGGCGCGGGTGTCGGCTCGCGAGAGGTCGAATCCTCCGGCCTCCATGATCGCGTCGAAGGCGGTGAGGGTGCGCTCGGCGTTGAGTTTTCCGGGGCGTAGGACCGCGCCGGTGACAAACACGGAAAACGCCGAGGAGACCACGGTGACGCGCAGTTCGTGGGAAACGACCTCGTTGGCGTAACCGGCGACCAGCTTGCCCTCGAGTTCCGCCGGGGTGAGTCCCGCCGCGGCCGCCTCGCCGATGAGGTACAGGTTGATGCGTCCGTCGCGGCGGATCTGCTGCGTGAGGTCGAGCGCGGGGGAGCGCGGAAAACTCACGCGAATGACATCGCCGGCGCGGAGCACCTGGTTCACCGGCGGTTGCGCGGCGGTGGCCGGCGGCGGCGCGGGCGGAGTCTGGCAGCCGGTGAGCGGCAGCAGCAGCGCGATGAGAAACGCGGGCAGGATTTGGCGGCGGGACGGACCCGGCGCGGGAGCGGATGATGCGTGGTTCATGGTACGGGTAAAAATCACGTCCGCCCGCGCCGCTCGCCCGAGCCCCTTCCCCTCATGCTCCGGCGCGCGGATGCAAGAGGGGCGGATCAAAGCCCTCGATCAGGGCAGTTCGTAGATCTCCAGCAGAACCGTGCCGGCGTTGTGCGCCGCGTCGGAGCAAGTCACCGTGTAGGCACCCGGGGCGGCCTCGAAGACGAGCGCGGCGTCGAGGCTGGAGGGATCCGGGAGAGGAAAAGCCCCGGCCTGAACAAAGGCCTCCCGCAGTGCAGCGGCGCCGGCCCAGTCGTCGTTGCCTGTCACCAGCGAACCGTCGCGATGCACCGCGAGCCGGGGGTTTTCCGAGCAGCCGGGTACACTGAAGTCAGCCAGCGAGGGGCCGATCGCGCGGAGCAGGACTCGCCGCGGCCCGGGTCCTTCGATGACGAAGCCCAGCGCGGCACCCTCGCGGCCCGCGGGGAGGAATGTAAGCACCGAGACATTGACCAGCCGCGAAGCCACCGGACCGAGGTCATCGGTAGCGGGGGAAGTCGCCCGGTCCGCGGACGCTTCCAGATCGGCAAGCGTGGGATCGGAGGGGGCCGCGGCCCGGCTGTTCGTGACGGTGAGGGTCGCCGGGGTGCTCACCGCCGAGCCGGCGGAGTTGGCGGCGAGAACCGTGTAGGTGCCGGCGCTTCCCTTGTTCACGCTGGCTAGTGTGAGCTTCGCCGTGGTGGCGCCGCTGATCGCCGCGCCGTCTTTTCTCCACTGGTAGGTCGGGGCGGGGGTGCCGGTCGCGGAGGCGGTGAAGGAGACGGTCGTCTTGGCGGTGGCGGTGGCGCTCTGCGGCTGCAGGGTGAAGACTGGCGTCGTGGCGCCCGGGGGCGGCGTGGAGCCCACGCTGAGCGTGGCGGTGGCGCTGGTCGCGCTGCCCGCGGAGTTGGTGGCGACTGCCCAGTAGTTACCGGCGTCGTTACTGCTGACTCCCACCATCGTGAGCGAGGATCCGGTCCAGCCGCTGAAGGTCAGGCCGTTGCGGTACCAGACGACAACCGGGGTGGGGGAGCCGCTCACGCTTGCACTGAAAGTCACGCTGGAGCCGGTCGGCGCCGTCTGGCTGACGGGCTGGGTCACGAAAAGTGGCGCGCCGTCGCCCGACGGGGGCGGGGCGGCCGTGACGGAGAGCAGGAGGTGGTTGCTGATTCCCGTTCCCGCGGGGTTGGAGGCGACGACGGAGTAGATGCCGGCGTCGGCGGCGGAGAGGGACGGAAAGGCGCGGGTCGCGGACGTCGCCCCCGGAAGCGCCGAGCCGTCCTTGAACCATTGATACGTGGAGAATGGCAGGGCGATCGCGCTCGCCGAGAATTGGAGGGCGCTTCCGGCGGCGGCCGTCTCGCGTGAAAGACGCGGGCTGTCGCCGTAGCCGGACCATCCGGCGGGCTCGTGCTGCGCGTTGTCGGTTTCCAGGCACGACCACACCTGGACACCGGCCGCCCGGGCGGGAGTGAGCTCCAAGGTGCGCACCACCGCGTCGCGGAATGTGCTATCTGAGACCGAGACCTGGGTGACCGGATCGGCCGTGAAGGCGATGCCGGTGGTGAGCCGGGAAAAGTCGCAGCGTTCGATCGCGACCCGGGTTGCGCTTGCCAGTGTTACCCCGGTTCCCGCGAGCGAGGTCGCGGCCATCGGCCGCTGGTTGAAGGCGTAGCCGAGCTGACGGAAGACACAGCCTTCAATGGTGACATCGGCGGCTCCCCCGGGAAACGCGATGCCGCCTCCGTAGCGTGGAGGCAGGGGTACGCCCCCGTCGGTCGGCAACGAGGCGGCCCCGCCGATCGCGACGAACGAGAGTCCGCGGATCACGATCCAACTCGCGGCGGAGCCAGATGGGCCGGTCAAGGCGTTCAGGCCCGCGTTGCCATGCTGGTCGCTGAGGATGGCGGGCCCGCTTCCCCACGTGCCGGCCGAGTTACCGTCGTAGGTGATGGGCAGCCCTGATTGTCCGTTCCAGCGCAGGTTGATGCCGGAGGTTCCAGCGAGGATATACGTCACTCCGCCGCGGAAGATGACGGTGTCGCCGGCGGCGAGGATGGTGGTGGCCGGAATGCCCGTGGCGGCGGGATCTCCCGGGCAGTGGCGCCACGCGGTTAACGGTGAAGTCCCGTTGGCCGCGTTCTGGCCGGCCCCGTGATCTATCCAGTAGGTCGCGGCTTGGAGCCGGAAAAGGCCGATCGTGAGGATCGGCAGGATACGAAGACCCCATAGCGCAATGCGCCGGGTCGGAAGGGAGCTGGATCTGGCGTTCATGCCCGCCAGTTCCGGCAATTCGGAAAAGCGGGCAATGAGGGGTTCTACTTAGCGGAGGGTGCGCAGTTCCTGCAGGAAGCTGTAAGGGTTTGTCTGCCAGACTTTTTCGTAGCGAAAACCTAGGGAATCCCCGATGATTTTTTAACTATTTTATCCCGAAAATTATGACCTTCCCAACCCGGCGGGGCCTTATGCCCCGAATAAGAACCACCATCTCACCGCCCCCAACCTCCTCCCCTATGGGGTCAGGGCGTTAAACGTTTAACCACGAATCTGTAGGCTGTCGCATAAACAAAAAACGCCCTGACCCCTTTGGAGGCGCTCTAAGGGGTCAGGGCGTTTTTTGTTTATGCAGGGAGGTCGAGGCAGAGGGCGTAAACATTTAACGCCCTGACCCCTTTGGGGTAGGGTGGTTAGGAGGGGCGGGGGAGGCCGAGGCGGTCGAGGCGTTCGTACAGGGTTGGGCGGCTGATGCCGAGTTCGGCGGCGGCGGGCGCAATGCGACCGGCGTGCTTGTCCAGGGAGCGGCGGATCAGGTCTCGTTCGAGGGAATCGCGGGCATCACGCAACGAGGCGGCGGCCGGTTTTTCCTGGGCGATGAGCTCGAGATCCGATGGCTCGATGCGCCGGGACTCCGCCATGATGACGGCGCGGCGCACGCGGTTCTGCAGCTCACGGATATTTCCCGGCCAAGGGTGCGCGCGCAGCGTTTCCTCCGCCGCCTCGGAAAGCCGGAGTCCGCGTCGTCCCTGCTCCTCCCCGAAGCGTCCGAGAAACGTCCGTGCCAGTGTCACGACTTCCTCGCCGCGATCGCGCAGCGGGGGCAGCGCGATCCGCACGACCGCCAGCCGGTAAAAGAAGTCCTCCCGAAAGGTCCCTTCGCGCATGCCGCGTTGCAGGTCCGCGTTCGTGGCCGCGATCACCCGGGTGTCCACCGCCAGCTCGGTCCGGCCGCCAACGCGCTGGATCGTCTGTTCCTGCAGAAACCGCAGCAACTTCACCTGCACGCCGAGCGGCACATCCCCGATTTCATCCAGAAAAAGTGTTCCGCCGGCCGCCGATTCCACGCGTCCGCGGCGCTGCTGGTGGGCCCCGGTGAAGGCCCCGCGTTCGTGCCCGAACAATTCACTTTCGATCAGGGTCTCGGGAATCGCGCTGCAATTGATCGCCACGAAAGGACCGGCTCGCCGCGGTCCGAGGTCATGGATTGCGCGCGCCGTCATCTCCTTGCCGGTGCCGCTCTCGCCGAGGATCAGCACCGGGGCTTCCGACGCGGCCACCTTCCGCACGGTGGACGCCACGGTTTGCATGGCCGGTCCGCCCCCTCCAAGCGGAACCGGCGCCAGGCTGGGGAGACGCGCAAGGTATTCCCGCTCCCAGCGGGCGGCGCGGCAGGCCCGGCGCACAAGTGAACGCAACTCTTCCGGGTCGATCGGCTTGGCGAGGAAGTCGCAGGCCCCGTGACCGACCGCGCTCGCGGCCTGTTCGGGCGCCGTCTGCCCGCTCAACGCGATCACGCGGATGGCGGGATCCTGCCGGAGGATCGCGGCGATCAACGCCAGGCCCTCGGCCGGAGACGCGGGATCGGGCGGCAGTCCGAGATCGAGCAGCACCGCCGCCGCCGGCGTCTCGCGCAAGGCGGCCATCGCCGCGATGCGATCCTTCTCCACATTGATCCGGTACTCGTCTCCGAGGCTCCAGCGCAACTGGGTCAGCAGCGCCTCGTCGTCATCAACGATCAGCACGCCGGGTTTTTCCGCGTTCTCCATGGTGCGACGGATATCAGTTCGATGACGCGGGATCCGCCTTCAGGTAGATGCGGAAAACGGTGCCCTCACCGGGCTGGCTGTTGACGGTGATCCGACCCCCGTGCGCTTCGACGATCGAGCGGCTTTGAAACATCCCGATGCCCAGACCGGCGGGCTTCGTCGTCCGGAAGGGCCGGAAAAGCGAATCGTGCAGAAAGCGTTCCGACATTCCGCATCCGTTGTCGCCCACCGTGAGCACGGCCCAGCCGTCCTCGGCTCCGGTGGCGATCCTGATGCGTCCGTCGCCCGCGACCGCCTCCGTGGCGTTGAGCAGCAGGTTCGTCACGACCTTGCGGAGCTGCCCGCGGTCGGCGCGTATGCGCGGCGGGGCTCCGAGTTGGGTCAGGATCGTCACGGTGTCGGGCCGCGGAACCTCCCGCAGCGCAAGGCTCACGACCTCGTTGAGATCGGCCTCCGCGGGTTCGATCCGCAGGCCCTCGCGCAATCCGCAGAGACGGCGGATAAGGTCGTTGAGGTGGCCGCTCGCTTGCGAGACGGAGCGCAGGGCATCGGCCCGAAACGCCGGGTTGTCGAAGTGCGTCGCGAAGTTCTGCAGCATCAGTGAAAGCAGGAACGAGGCGTTCTTGAGATCGTGGATGAAGAACGCCGCCATGCCTTGGAACGCCTCCAGTTGCCGCGTCTCGGCGAGCGACTGGGAAAGCCGGATACCCTGCAGGCTCGCGGCGCCCTGGGTCATCACGCACTCGAGGATCTCGAGATCGCCGGGCAGGAACGGCGAGCCGTCGACGCGGTCGCCGAGGACGACCACGCCGAGGAACTCCCCGTGGTCCGTCAAAGGAACGGCCACGCGGTGCGGTCGGCGCGAGAACATCGGCGGGTTGGCCGCGCGCAGACGCTCGGCCCAATCCCCGGCGGCCGATTCGAGTTCGGCGGCCGCGGGCGCGGAGCGGAAATGCTCGGCGATCTCCGCGGCCGGCAGTCCCGGCGACGATTCCGGCGTGGCGCGTTCGACGCCGCTGGCGGTGGAGGCGACGAGCTCGAGTTGCGCGCGCCGAGGATCAAGCAGCCAGACGGAGACGGACAGGGCGTGAAATTCCTTCGCGTTGAGGTCGGCCAGCGCGCGGCCGAGCGCCGCGGGATCGGTGCAACGCGAGGTGGCCGCCGTGAGCCGCAGCCACACCGCGCGCGCGTCGTGGAGGGGACGTTGAAAGTGCCGGCTTACGAATCGCTTCAGCCGCCAACGGGCCCGCTCGGAATAGGTGGCAACCGCGAGCGCCACCAGTCCGGCGAGCAGAATGAAAGCGACCGGAGCGAACGCCGCGGGGCCGGCGAGGCGGTGGCTGGTCGATGCCGCCGCCCCGAGGAACAGCAGGTAGACACCGGCGAGCAGGACGGTGACCGAGCGTCGTAGAACCTCCTGAGAAGGGTACACCGCGAGCGTGATCCCCGCGCCGCGCCGCAGGCCCAGCAGCACGAGCACCGTGCCGGCGAGCAGCGCGGCGGCGGTGAATCCGTCCAGCGCGGGGTCGGAACGACGGGTGATGAGCAGCTGGCTTCCGCTGAAGAGGCGGCTGGCGAGGATCGTACCGGTCCCGAAGGCCATGAATTTGATCCGCCAGCGGACGGTTCCGACGGAGGCCGCGAAGGTCCGTTCCAGTTGCAGCAAGGCCGCGATGGCGGCGAGCAGACCCGCGCCGTGCATCCAGGCGCCGCCCGGGGCCAGTCCCAGCGCTTCGTCGGAAGTGGCGTGGACCATGATGTCACCGCGCGCGACGAGCAGGCAGAGGATTGGCGCCATCGCGACTGCCAGCAGAAACCAGCGGCGGTGTCCGGCGAGGAAGGGTTCATCGCGGGCGTAAGTTGCCGCGAACACCACCCAGGCTCCGGCGGCCAGCGCGAAAGCCGCGTGGCGGACCTGATCCCCGATTCCCGGTTGGGCCGAGCCGTCGGCGGACGCGACGACTACGGCGAGCAGCTCCAAGGCGCTGAAAAAGAGCGCGGCCGCGAGCGCCCGGCGCGCGGGGTCCCGGGTGCCGGCTAGGGCTAGCCAGGCGCTGGCGAGGGCGGCGATCGCGGCCGCGAGCAGAAAGGGTGCGAACATGGGTTCAGTTGGTTGCCTCGAGGGCGGCGCGGGCCGCCGCGGCCTCTGCACCGGAAGGATCCGCCGCGAGAGCCCGCAGGAGATAACCCCTGCCGTCCTCGGCGCGGCCTAGCGCGAGGCAGGCGCGACCGAGCTCGACCAGAACCTCGGGATCAGAGGGGCTTTCCACGAGGATCGGTTCCAGAGCCGAGGCACCGCGCGCCTTCTCGCCCAGTCGGCAAAGGATCAAACCGGCGTCGCGGCGTACCGCGGCAGTAACGGTCGGATCGGACGCGATACGGAGGGACGGTTCACGTAGAAATTCCGGGGGCGGCCGCACGCTGCGATGCGCGCTGATAGCCGCGCGGAGCCCGGGCGTGAAGTGGGGCCAGTCCCGCACCAAATCCTCCGAAAGCCGGATCACGGCGGCCTGGTCAACCGCGCGTAGCGCGCGGCGGAGTTTCCCCCACCGGTAGGGCGCGGAGCGCTCGATTTCCCGGCCCGTGGTGACCGGGAACTCGTCGGGCCATGGTTCCGTCGCGGTGTCCTCCGCGCGTCGCGCCATCTCGATCCAGGCCGCGACTTCCTCCGCGCGGGAAAGCGGTGGAGGCCTAAGCACGGGCGAGTTCGAAATCCGCAGTGCCGCGACCGTGTCGCCGGTGGCATACAATGCGCGGGCAAGATCAAACAGTGCATCCGGGTTGGAGCCGTCTTTCCGGGCTGCTTCTTGCAGCAGGCTCAGCGCCCACGGGTGGTCGGTACCGCGGTCCAGGGCGAATCGTCCGAGCGCGCGGGTCAGCGCGAGGTCGTCCGGCGCGGCGGCGCGGGCGGCCTTGAGGAGCTCGAGGGCGCGAGGGGCGTTGCCCTGGCCGGCAAGTATCCGGGCGGCGAGCAGCGCGGAAGTCGGATGGGACGGGGCGGAGGCGAGTGCAGCCTGCGCGTGGTCGAGCGCCATCGAAAGCCGCCCAGTTTGGAGGGCGATCGAGGCCAGGCGCGACCTTGTGGCGGGATCATCGTCCCCCTGGGAGATCCGGCGTTGCAGCATGGCTTCCGCGGTGGGTGGCGTGGGATCCGCTGGAAGATCAAGAAGCTCGAGGTACGCACTCACCTCAGCCTGGTGTTCCGCCGGGAGGCCAAGGTGCGCGGCGTTCCGGAAGGCAGCGCGGGCCTCCGGGTCGGCGCCGCGCGAAAGCAAGGCGCGCGCAAGCTCGAGTTGCAGCGAGGCGTCGCGCGGTCCCTTCGCCGCGGCGAGGCGCAGGAGTGGAAGCGCGCGCGCGGAGTCGCCGGTGCGGCGAAGCACCACGCCCAGGATCGCGGCGTTCGCAGGTTCGTCGTTGCCGGCGGCCCAGGCTTGCTCGGCCAGTTTGAGGGCCTGTTGGGGATCGGCGGGAGGTTGGAGAAGCAGGCGCGCAAGCAGGCGCAACGCGGAGGCGTTGCCGGGCTGCAGCGCGAGTGTCTTCTCGCAGGCGGCGCGGGCCGCGGTCCCGTCGCCGCGCGCGTGCTCGAGTTCGGCGACCAGCCAAGCGGCGGCGACCGAGCGGGGTTCCAGTTCCAGCGCCCGGCGGGCGGGTGGAAG
>CAIUOU010000197.1 GCA_903900845.1 uncultured Opitutia bacterium | reverse complement strand
CGTGCTCGTCATCTCGCGTGAGGGCCGCCTGCTCGGCCGTCTCAATACCTTCGAGCCTACCGCCAATTGCGCGTGGGGCGACGACGGCTCCACGCTCTACATCGCCGCGAACTACTTCCTCGTGCGCGTGCGGACGCTCACAAGAGGGGCCGGGTGGTGAACCGGGTTTGTAACGCCTTCCGCAACGCACGCGGGTGATGAATCGTCCGCGGCTAAAATCACCGCGGCGTCACCGCCGGCGTCTCCTAAACCAAGCCCGGTCGTCCCGTCGCAACGGGGGGCGTGCCCGCGTGATGATGCTTCGTCCCGTGTGGCCGCGGAGCGCGAGGAAAATAGTTCCCAGTGGGCGATGTACGGCTGGATCAGTTTCCCCGAGTCGCGCGGGTGCCTCCCTCGCAGGGGAGACGAAACTGGCGGACGAGATGATCCGTGTGGTCCACGTAGGAGCGCCCGGTCGCCGCGTAGATCCGAAGTACACCGCTGAAGAAATGGGGCGACCGACGGGATTTGAACCCGCGACCCCAAGATCCACAATCTTGTGCTCTAACCAACTGAGCTACGATCGCCGTGAAAAGGGGACGCGGAACGTCGCGTCGGCCCGCGGGGCTGTCAATCCCTTCGTTGGCCCGCGCCTCCGGTCACAACGTACCCCGTTTACGGCAGGCCAAATGCGCCACCCCGAATCGCCTTGTTTCTCTTCCGGCAAACTCCGCATCCCCGGCCTGAACCGTCTCTTTCCCTGATTCCCTGATTTCCAGATTCACTCCTGCCTCTCGCCAGCTTCCGGCTTTCCCCATTTCTTCCCGCCTCCGTCAAGCCCGCCGGCCTTGCCGCAGGTGATCGACGAACACCGCGGCGATGATCACCAGGCCGATGATGATTTCCTGGAAATACGTCGGCCAACCCATCTGCTGCGAGCCGTTGCGCAGCACCGCCATGATCAGCGCGCCGATCATCGACCCTAACACCGTGCCCACGCCGCCGTTGAGGCTCGCGCCGCCGATGATCACCGAGGCGATGATGTCGAGCTCGAGCCCGACGGCGACGGTCGGGTCGCCCTGACGCAGGCGCGAGAGTTGGAACAGACCGGCGGCGCCGAAATAGCATCCGGCGAGCGCGTACACCATCACCTTGAGCCGAGTCGTGGGGATCCCGCAGAGGCGCGCGGTGGCCTCGTTCGAGCCGAGCGCGAACACCTGCCTTCCGAACACGGTGTTGCGCAGCACCACGGCCGTCGCGACCGCCAGCGCCGCCGCGACCCACACGCCCGCCGGTAGCGCGTAGCCGAAGGGATCGGCGGTGGTCATCCAGCCGTTGATGGGCGAGGCGTCGTAATTGACCGTCTGGTTGTCGGCCAGCCACTTGGCCGCGCCGCGCGCCACGCCGAGCGTTCCCAACGTGATGATGAACGGCACGAGCCGCAGTGCCGCAATCGCCGCGCCGTTGAGCAGGCCGATTAACCCTCCGGCCAGGATCACCGCGCCGCACACCGGGACCGGACTCCAGCCCTTTTGGATGAGCAACGCGCCCACCACACTGGTGAAGGCGATGCTCGATCCTGCCGACAGATCGATGCCGCCACCCACGATGATGAGCGTCATGCCCAGCGCACCGATCGCGACGATCACCGTCTGCGTGAGCACGATCTTGAAGTTATGGTAAGTGAGGAAAAACTCCCGCGTCTCCGCCGGAATCGCGAAGAGCGCGATGACGGCCAGGAGCCCCAGAAACGGGCCGGCCTGGGCGAGGACACGACGGACGGCTTCGTTCATGACGTCGGGCGGGGCCGTGCCTCCGCGGAAACCGCGCGAAGGACGAGGGGAGGGCGTTTCATCATGGAATGTGGGAAGCTGGAAAGTGGGGAAGGCAGGGGGCTCTGAAACTAGGACGGCGGAAACAGGGCGGACCAAGTCTGGGTTGCAGAGGGTACTGAGAGTCGATCCGAGGGCACGGGGTTGAGGGTTTTTGAATGGGGAAAGCCGGGAAGGGGAAAACGGGCGTTTCTTTCCGCCGCAAAGCACGAGGCGCCTTCGATGTAGCCGTGGGTGCTCCCGCGGACCCTGAAGGCTTCCTCCCTCGCGAAGCCGTAATTCTTCGGAGCTCCGTCATCGTATCCTTCATCCTTCGCGCCTTCCCGCTGCCGCGTCACCGCCGCCCGTCGCGACACGCATGATCGCCGCCTCGTTCCATTCCGACCGTGGGCGCACCTCCACCAATTCGCCGCGGCACATCACACCGATCGTGTCGCACAGGCCGAGTAACTCCGGCAGGTAGCTGCTCACCACGATCACCGCGCGGCCTTCGGCGGCGAGGCGGCCGATCAGCTGGTAGATCTGGGCCTTGCTGCCGACGTCGATGCCGCGCGTCGGCTCGTCGAGCAGCAGGATCCGCGCGGGATGCTCCAGCAGGCGTGCGATCGCCACCTTCTGTTGGTTGCCACCAGAGAGTTCGCCCACCGGCTGTGCGCCGTCGCGACAACGGATCGCGAGTTCGGTGATCCAGCGTCGCGCGGCCGCGCCTTGGCGCCCCGAGTCGATCCAGCCGCCGCGGCCGAGCGCCGCGAATTTCGTTGCCGTGAGGTTGTCGGCGATCGGGCGCGCGAGCATCAGGCCCTCCTCCTTGCGGTCCTCGCTCACGAAACCCACGCCCTGCGCCCAACGATCGCGCGGGGTCGCGCGGCCGGGGGGCGCGCCGACGATCCGCACGGCGCCGGACTCAAGCCGGTCCAGGCCGAAGATCGCGCGCACGAGCTCGGTGCGGCCCGCGCCGATGAGGCCGGCGAGGCCGAGGATCTCCCCCGCGCGCAGGCGCAGCGAAGCTCGTCGCAGGCGGGGACAGTTGCGCACTTCTTCCGCCTCCAGCACCACCTCGCCCGGGGTGTGCGCCGTCCGCGCATAGAGGTCCTTCACCTCGCGGCCCGTCATCAGGTTCACGATGCGGTCGAGGGGCGTGCCCGCCATCACACCGCAGCCGGCGGTCTCACCATCCTTGAGGACCGTGAAACGATCGGCGATCCGGCGGCACTCCTCCAGGAAATGACTGATGTAAATGATCGCCACGCCCTGCGCGCGCAGGCGGGCGAGGACGTCGAACAGCCGCGCGGCGTCGGCTTGGGTGAGGCTGCTGGTGGGCTCGTCGAGGATCAGCACGCGCGGCCGGACGAGCAGGGCGCGCGCGATCTCGATCACCTGCTGCTCGGCGATACCGAAGGAACCCGCGGGACGGTCGAGATCGAGGCATTCGTGACCCAGTTGCGCGAGGGCGCCGCGGGCGCGTTCGCGTCCCGCGCGGCGGTTGAGCCACCCTGCGCGCGCGGACTCGGCACCGAGCACGATGTTCTCCCATGCCGTCAGGTGTAGCGCCAGGTTGAGCTCCTGATAGATCATCGCGACGCCGGTGAGGCGGGCGTCGTGTGGGGAGGTGGGGCGGTAGGGGCGGCCTTCGAGCTCCATGGTGCCCTCGTCGGGCGCGTGGGCCCCCGAGAGGATCTTCATCAACGTACTCTTGCCCGCGCCGTTTTCCCCGATGAGCGCGTGCACCTCCCCAGCCGTGACCTCCAGGGAAACCCCGCGCAGCGCCCGCGTCGCGCCGAAGGATTTGCGGATCCCGGCGAGCCGGAGCACGGGTGCGGGTGCGGTCATGGGGCGGGGGTGGAAAGGGCGGAAGAAAGCAGCTCAACCGCGCGCGGTCGAAGCCCAGCGGCGCAAACGATCGCGTCAAGGCGCGACACGTGAGTCGGCCCGTCCCACGCACGAAAATCAAGGCCCTCGATGTCGTCGTGACGGACACCGGTATCGCTCCGCGAGGTTGAACCACGAAAGAACACGAATGGGCACGAATGAGCCGGGCTCGAACCTTCCGAGTGTTCCGTGGGCCCACCTCACGGCGTTATCGAGCTTCATCACGCTGAGTTCCTGATTCCCGGATTTCCTCCTGCCTCCGTGTCTACGTGGTGAAAGATTGCGTTTACGAACCGATCCCCGAGGTTGATCCACGAACGGGCACCAAGCCGATTGGTTCAGGCTTCCCCGCTT
>CAIUOU010000196.1 GCA_903900845.1 uncultured Opitutia bacterium | reverse complement strand
GTGCGCTGCACGACCGCGTCGGCCAGCCACTGGCTGTAGCGATGCAGGCGCGGCTGGGGCCCGCCGGCGGAGCCGCGCAGCCACCACAGAACATAATCGTCATGGCAGCGGGGATCGCGCAGCCAACGTCCCTCCATGAGGTGGTGGCCGAGGGCGCTGCTCACGGGCTCGGCCCGGTTGATGAACTCGGTGAAAACATGGCCCGAGGGCGCCGCGCCACCTCGACCGTCGGGCGGCCGCCGAAGGTGTTTTCTCAAAGCCCACCAGCGGAAGTAATAGATCTCCTCCACCTCCGGGTCGGGACACTCGAGCAGCGGGATGTTGGCCGCGAGCCACGCGGTCGCCGCGGAGTTGGAAACCAAGTTGACGACCGGCTCGTCCTCGAGGGCGTTGAAGCGCGCGACGTGGCGCCGCAGAACCGCGACGGGATCCTCCGCCGTTTCGACCGCCCGGGCGAGAGCGGCCGCCACGCCGAGGCCGATCACAGCCGGAAGCAGGATTCGGAGCGGAAGGCGCGTGATCATCCTCGACAGGATCATGCGACCGCAGGCGGCGGTGAACCGCCAGCGGGCAGGACAGTCCGACCTGGAAGCCCCGATCCACGGGGCCAACCGCCGGTCGGCTTGCCAACCATCCCGGCGTTGGGGGACTATACTCCCCAAACCCATGCCCGCCACCAAACCGCTTCTCCGACCAACGGCGCTTTTCCAGACCTTGCTCGCATTTCTCGCCGCGCCCGGACTGCTGACGGCCGCCACCGCGCCAGCGACCCCGCCGGCCGAGACCGTCCAGCTCTCGCCATTCGTCATCTCCACCGAGCGCGAGACCGGCTGGTCGGCCAACGAGACGCTCTCGGCCACTCGCACGCGGCAGGCCTTGAAGGACGTACCCGTCAACATCGACGCCATCACCGCCGATTTCATTGAGGATCTGGGCCTCAACACCGCCGACGAGGTAGCCCTCTTCGTGGCCAATGTCTATGCGGCCCCCACGATGGAAAACGACAATCAGCAGGACAACTTCTCCTTCCGCGGCCTCTCCCAGCGCTTCAACGTTTCCCGCAACTACTTCCGCTGGTACGTCCCCAGCGACACGTACAACGTCGAGCGCATCGACTTCGGCAAGGGCTCCAACTCGCTGATCTTCGGCGACGTCGAGCCCGGCGGCCAAGGCTCCGTCTTCACCAAGCGCGCCCTCATGAAGAACTTCGGCACGTTGATGCTCCAGCAGGGCAGCGAGGGTGCCTACCGCTACCAGTTCGACGTCAACCGCCGGCTCCGCGACAACCTTGCGCTCCGCCTGAACGCCGTCCGCCGCCAAGAAAAGACGTTCCAGGACGCCTCTGCCTACCGCCTCGAGGGCGAGACGCTCACACTCACCTACCAGCCCTTCCTCCACACGCTCATCCGACTCGAGGCGGAGCGGGGTGACTTCGACAACGCCCGCGGGTTCTCTGGGATCACGGTGCGCGAACAGTCCGCCCGCTCCCTTGGCTTCACCAGCGCCGGCCCATGGTACACCTCCGACGGCGCCTGGTTCAACCAGTCCTCCCTCCCCGCCGCCGACCGCAGCTCCACCAACGGCGCCGCCGGCGGCTCCCTTTCCCTTCTCGAGGGCCGGTTCGTCGATGTCGCTATGCGCAACGCCGCCGGCGCCCTGACCGGCACCCGCCGCGTCTCCGGCTTCCCCAAACATTACAACCTCCGGGGCTCCTTCGACCGCCAAGCCCGACCCTTCAGCACTTACTCGATCACCATCGAGCAGCGCCTCGGCCGCCTAGGGCTAGAACTCGCCTACAACCACCAGAACCAAGACGGCCTCCGCAACGACAACTTCTTCAGCAGCACGGTCAGCCTCGACGTTAACGGCCGGCCCTACATCGACACCGCCGGCATCGACTGGAAGCGCTTCGGCAACGACGTGGACGCCTTCCGCGGCACCGCCGTACTCCCGCTCCAGCCCTTCTCCTGGATGCGCCAAACTCTCATCGGCAGCGCCGAGTACCGCGAAGACTTCACCAATAATTACCGCAAGGCCCTCTACAATGTGAAGCGCTTCGAGAACGGCCTCGTCCCCGCCGTCAACCAGACCAACGACCGCGTCCGCTTCCGCCTCTACCTCGACGACCCCGCCTTCTACTCCCGCGGGCTCTTCGATCGCTTCACGCTCGAGCGCCTTCCCGCCAACGCCGACTTCCAGGCCCGCCAGCTCTCCTTCGGCAACGCCGCCGACGGCACCGAATGGCGCCAAGCCTACGCCGCCGCCGTCTCTGCCAACGGCAGCTACCTCAAGGGACGCCTCCAGTCCCTATTTGGGGTCCGCTGGGACTGGAACCGTACCTACGAGTACCGCGGCACCCGCCGCTTCGGGGCCTATAACGAAGACATCGCACCGCCTAGCCGCGAGGACGCCCTCCCCGGCGAATACGTCGAGAACGAGAACCTGCATCTCTTCAACACCAGTTACACCGCCGGCCTCACCTACGTGCTCAACCCGGACGTGAACGTCTACGCGGTCTATTCCGATTCGTTCCGCTGGCAGGACGCCCGCACGTTCGATCGCCAGGTGTTCGGCCCTATTTCCGGCGTGACCAAGGAGATCGGCCTGAAGGGCGCCCTCTGGGAGAACCGCGTCTCGTTCACGCTCGGTGTCTTTCACATCGACCGTCAGAACGTCGAGTTCCGCTGGACGCCCTCCAGCTTCGGCGCCGGGGACGTCGAGAACCTGATGAATCCCAATTCAATCACCGCGAACGATCCCCGCTATATCCGCTCGTGGAACGACGTGAACCAGTACCGCAGCATCCTCTCGACTGAAACCTCCAAGGGATTCGACCTGACCGTGCTGGTTCGCCCCACCAAAGGCCTCCAGGCCCGCTTCACTCTCGCGAAGACCGACGTCATCACGCGGCCTGACTTCTCGGCCTTCCGCGCCTATTACGAGGCCGCGGTGAAACGCGGGGATGAGGCTCCCAGCCTGATTGCGGATGCCAAAGAGGTGCTCGATTCCAGCGATTTCTCGACCAAGCCCGCCGGCGCCCGCGCCGCCCCTTGGTCGGCCAGCTGGATCCTGGACTACAGTTTCGCGCGTGACGCATGGGTTCCCCTGCGCGGCACGCGCGTCGGCGTGAACGGCACCTGGCGCGATTCCTACCTCTTTGGCATCAGTAACGGCCGCGAGCTGATCGGCGGCACCAACCACGGCGTGAACGCCTACGTGATGCGGGACCAGAAGATCTGGGGCCAGCAGCTGCGGGTGCGCCTCGGAGTGCGCAACCTCATCGACCTCGAGAACACCGGTGACTCCCGCAAGACCGGTTTCACCACGCTCGCCAACGGCACTGTGGCATACCGCTACACCTATGTCATGCCGCCCCGTTGGGACCTAACCGCCACCGTGCGGTTCTAACCCTCCGACGACACAGTATCACCGCCGCGAGGTAATAACCCGGCGACGCTTCGCCATCCACAAAGCCGCGCGGAGGCCGCCGGAGGTTCATTGCAAATCTACGCTTCCGACCTCGGCCGCAGATTCAGCAAATCAGCATCCTTAAACGCCCAACGCCCTGACCCCCTTCCCTAAGGGGTCAGGGCGTTGGGCGTTTAAGGATGAGCCCTTCAGGCGGTCGAGATCTCACTAGAACCGTCCATAGACTAGCACCCGCAGGCGACCACGCGGGGACAGATAACCCTATGTAAGTATTTGATGGTTAAGTAAAAAACCATCCGCACTGACCGTAAGCGCAGCCGGCATCGGTTAGGGCTGAGATTGAGAGAGCACGCAAATCGAACGCGTAAACGTTCAACGCCCTGACCCCTTGGTGAGGCAGTGAGACGGGATAGGGGGTTGCGGAGGTGGGCGGGGCGCATGAGTCTCCGCAACCCCATGAAGACCCCGACCATGGCCGACTCCGCCCAGACCGTTTCCCGCGGCTCTCGTCGCCGCTTCCTTGCCCTCGCCTCCTCGCTCCTGATCCTCCCGCGGGGACTCCCGGGACGCACAGGGTCGTCGCCGAACGCCCGCCTGCGGGTGGCCCTCATCGGTGCCGGCGGCCGGGGACGCTCGGCGGTCTCGGGGCTGCCAGGCGAGCAATTCGTGGCCCTCTGCGACGTGGACGAAAAGCGCGGCCGGGCGGGACTGAACCCGTCCAATCCCAAGTCGACGGACGCACAGCGCCTGAAGGACGGACGCTGGTTCCGGGACTTCCGGGTGATGTTCGACGCCATGTCGGACGAGATCGACGCGGTCGTCGTGGCGACACCCGACCACATGCATTTTGCCGCCGCGATGGCGGCGGTCGCCCGCGGCAAGCATGTGTACGTGGAAAAGCCGATGTGCCGCTGCATTTCCGAAGTGCGACGACTGCACGCCGCGGCCAAAGCGGCGAAGGTGGTCACGCAGATGGGCAACCAAGGTCGCGCGGGTGAGGGTATCCGCCTTGCGCGCGAGTGGGTGCAAGCGGGCCTGATTGGCGAAGTGCACACGGTGTACACGTGGACCGATCGTCCGCGGAAGCCGTGGTTTCACCCGGTCGATTTCGATCCCGACACGGCCGCCCCGGAGACGCCTCCTCCCACCCTCGACTGGAATCTCTGGCTTGGTGTCGCGCCGGACCGCCCCTACCGGTCGGCCATCGTGCCATCGTTCTGGCGCGGCTTCACGGATTACGGCACGGGCTCCCTCGGCGACATGGGATGTCACCAACTCGACGCGCCGTTCTACGCCCTGGATCTCGGATCGCCCGTGTCGGTCGAGGCGGCCACCACGGAGCGTTTTCCCAAAACCTTCCCCGGTTCGACGTGCGTCACCTGGCGCTTTCCCGCGAAGGGCGGACGGGGTCCGGTGGAGATGAAATGGTTCGACGGCGCGATGAAACCGCCGCTGCCCGTGCCGGGCTTCAAGCTTTCCGAGAGCGGCGGCAGCCTGTTCCATGGCACGAAAGGCATCATGGGCGTGACGTCCCACAGCGGCTCCGTGCGCCTGTTGCCGGAGGAGCGCATGAAGGAAATGGCTTCCTCGCTGCCGGCCCGGACGCTGCCGCGCGTGAAGGGCGGCCCGCACCAGGAATGGGCTGACGCCATCCGCGGCGGACCAGCCCCGGGATCCAACTTCGACTACGCCGCCGGACTCACCGAGGTGGTCCTTCTTGGCGTCGCCGCCCAGCGCGCCCAAGCGAGGCTCGAGTGGGACGCGGCCAACACCCGCTTCCCCAACCGCCCCGACGCCGACGTGCTCGCGGGCCCGGGGTACGCGTATCGTTCCGGCTGGGGAGTCTGAGCGAAGCGCTGGCCTCTTGCCATCATCCGCGCGGCGGGGCGAAGCTCGCGGACGTCGCGTCACAGCACGCCGAAGCAGCCCCGCCCCATGAGCACCTCCCGTCGCCAGTTCCTGACCCGTTCCACGCTCGCCGGAGCCGCCGTCGCCACCGGGGCGGCGCCCGCCCTCGGCGCGACGTCCGCTGCCGCCAAGCCGGCCATTCTCGGTGGCAAGCCCGTGCACACCGGCGGCTGGCAGGCTTGGCCGACCTGGAAGGCCGAATGGGAAGGCGAGATGCTCAAAGTCTGCCGCAGCGGAAAATGGAACCAGGCGGCCGGCGGAGCGGTCGCCGATTTCCAGCGCCGCTGGGCGGAGTTGATGGGCGCGAGCCGTTGCCTCGCCACCTCGAGCGGCACCACCGCGCTCATCACGGCCCTCCATGTGGTCGGGGTCGACGCCGGCGACGAGGTGATCGTCTCCCCGTACACCTTCATCGCATCCTACAACGCGATCCTCGCGCACAAGGCGCTGCCGGTGCTGGCCGACACTGATCCCACCACACTCAACATCGACCCCGCCTCGATCGCATCGCGCATCACCGACCGCACGCGCGCCCTCCTGCCGGTGCACATCTTCGGCCTCCCTTGCGACATGGACCCGGTGAACGCCGTCGCCCGCACGCGCGGACTGCGCGTGGTCGAGGACGCCTGCCAGGCCTGGCTCGCGGAATACAAGGGCCGCAAATGCGGCACGCTCGGTGAGCTCGGGTGCTTCAGTTTCCAGCAGTCGAAGCACATCCCCGCCGGCGAAGGCGGAGCGATCACCGGGATGGACGGAGATCTGGTCGACCGCTGCGACTCCTACCACAATTGCGGGCGCTCCGTCGGAAACTTCAAGGGCAGCGGCTTCTTCACGCGCGGCAGTAATTTCCGCCTCACCCAGTTCCAAGGGGTCGTCCTGCTGCAGCAAGTGGACAAGCTCGTCGCGGAGACGGCCCGGCGCCGCGAGGCGGCGGCCTACCTGAACGAGCGCCTCGCCCGGATCCCAGGCATCACGCCCGTGCGCGTGCCGGAAAACAGCCGCGGCGTCTACCACCTCTACCCCGTGCGCTACGAGGCCACCGGCTTCAACGGCCTGTCGCGCGATGTCTTCCTCAAGGCCCTCAACGCCGAGGGTATCCCCGCGAGCTCCGTCTACAAGGAGCAGTACTTCGACGGCATCTTCGACGAGGTGATCGCCTCGCGCGGATTCCAAAGACTTTTCCCGGCCGAACGACTGAAGGCGTTCCGCGCCAGCTTCGCGGAACTCAAGGGTAACCGCGCGACCTGCGCGCAGGTTGTGGCCCTGCCGCAAACGGTCCTGCTCGCCGACCGCCCCGCCCTGGACCGCGTGGTGGAGGCATTCGCCCGCCTGCAGGCCCAGAGCGCCGCCCTCGTCGCGGCCAAGCTCAAGGCCTGAGCCGGGTTTGGCGGCAACCTTTCTTCGCCTTGGCTGCGGCGGACAAAACCGCCGCGTTCGGAAAAGCCTTCCGCCGTCCGATCCTCGACATGGTCCGGGGTCGGCGACCCCGGCTACAATCGAACCACGTTTATCCGCGTCGCTACGTGTCGATCCGCGATTGCGCCCTCGGGGCGGTTTGGAAACGCCTCACGACCCCAAGTCTGGCCAACCCGAAAGACACTTTGGTTGCGGGGCCGCGCTGCGAAATCAGCGGTGAATCGCCGCCTTCAGGCGAGGCACGCCTTGAAGGCCTCGTTGAGCTTCGCGCGGTCGAGGTTCTTGCCGATGAAGACGAGGGTGTTGGAACGCGGCTCGTCCGCTGTCCATTCGCGGTCGAACTGCGCGTCGAAGAGCATATGCACGCCTTGGAAGACGAGCCGCTTGTTGGTGCCCTTGACCGCGAGCACTCCCTTCATGCGGTAGATGTCGCCGCCCTTGGTGCGCAGCAGTTCGCTGATCCAGTCGTTGAGCCGCTTGCCGTCGAGATCGCCGGGCACGCTGATTCCGACCGAGGTCACGGCCTCGTTGTGCTCGTGCGCCAGGTGGAAGTCCTGCTGCCACACCGGTTTCACGACCTCGTCGCCAGCGTAAAGGTGCAGCGGGTCGTGTCCGCATGATTCGAAAACCAGGAAGTGCCCCGGCTGGTCGATCCGCAGCGGGAAACGCCCGTCGCCGTTCTTCAGCAGCAGGCGGCGGAGCGTGGCGCCGGGCGTGATCTCCTCGCCCTCGGCGGTGCGTGCCTCCCAGTCGGAAAACGCCAGCACGGCGGCCTGGACCGCCGCGGCGGTGGGCGGGCAGGAGGCCGCGGGTTCGTCGCGACCGGGCACCTTCGCCACCGGCATGATGACGACGTCGAGTTCGTCGGGGTTGCCGTGATGGTGGTGGTGATGGTCGCCGTGATCGTGGTCATGGCCGTGGTCATGCCCGTGATCGTGGTCGCAGTGGCCGATCTCGAGCGTGTGCGTGCCGGCGGGCAACGGATAGGCGCCGGCCCATTCGAACGGGTACTCGGGCTCGAGGAAACGGGGCTCGAGCTCAACGGCGCGGTGCAGATTGAAGCCGCCGACGTCGAGCACGCGGTCGAGCGGCAGGTCGCAGCGGTTGGTGCGGTGGATACGCGCGACGGCGTTCATGCGGCGGATCCGCGCCTCGAGGGCATCGAGCTCCGCGGGCAAGACCAAGTCGGTCTTGTTGAGCAGGATCACGTCGGCGAAGCCCACCTGTTTCACGGACTCGTCGTCCTGGTCAAGGTGACGCGCGACGTGGCGGGCGTCGACCACCGTGACGATGGCATCGAGTTTGAACGCGCGCTTCATCTCGTCGTCGGTGAAGAACGTCTGCGCGACCGGCGCGGGGTTGGCGAGACCCGTGGTCTCGATGAGCACGCCGTCGAGCTGGTCCTTGCGCTTGAGCAGGCGGCCGAGGATGCGGATGAGGTCGCCGCGGACGCTGCAGCAGATGCACCCGTTGTTCATCTCGAACAGCTCCTCGTCGCTCCGTACGACCAGCTGGTGGTCGACGCCGACCTCGCCGAACTCGTTCTCGATGACGGCAAGTTTCTTGCCGTGGTGCTCCGTGAGGATGCGGTTGAGGAGCGTGGTCTTGCCGGCGCCGAGGAAGCCGGTGAGGACGGTGACGGGAATCATCCGCGCAGCGATACCCCGCGCGCCCAAAACCTCAAACCCGTAACAGGGGCCGCCGCGGCGTTTTCGCCGTGCGTCGGCGCGCGGCATCGTGTGGAACACCTGCGATGCAAATCGGCTTCTGCACCGACCCCGCCACGCTGGCGACGCTCCCCTTCCGGCCCGCATGCGACTTCATCGAGGGCCACGTCGTGAACTTCCTCACGCCGGAGGCGACCGACGCCGAATTCGCGCCGCGCGCGGCGGCGCTGAAGGCGTGCGGCCACCCGATGCCGGCGGCCAACGTGCTGCTGCCGGCGGCGCTCAAGTGCAGCGGACCCGACATCGATTACGCGCGGCTCGACCGCTACGCGCAGACGGTCTTCCGCCGCTGCCGCGAGATCGGCATGACGATCATCGTGTTCGGCAGCGCGGGCGCGCGGATGGTGCCGGACGGATTCCCGGTGGCGAAGGGCTTTGAGCAGTACGTCGACCTGCTGAAGCAATTCGGCCCGCTCGCCGAGGAGGCGGGGGTGACGCTCGTGGTCGAGCCGCTGAATCGCGGCGAGTGCAACCTCGTCAACACCGTGCTGGAGGGCGCCGAGGCCGTGCGTCGCGCCAACACGAATGGCGTGAAGCTGCTGGTCGACGTTTTCCATATGCTGCGCAACGGCGAGTCGCCGGACGACATCCTGAAGGTGGGGCCGCTCATCCGCCACGCGCACCTTGCCGAGAACAAGGACCGCGCCGCGCCGGGCGTGAACGGCGAGAACTTCCGGCCCTTCCTGCGCGCCCTGCGGAAAGCCGGCTACAACGACCGGCTCGCGCTCGAGCCGATCTGGACCGATCTGCCCAACCAACTCGCCCCCGCGCTGAGCGAGGTGCGGCGCCAACTGGCCGACTCCGGCTACTGAGAAACCAGCCATGACGTACCCGCACTTTGTCCGGATCGACCGTGAAACCCGCGGCGGCGGCCGGCACTTCGTGGTGCACACGCACGACCCGCGTTTCACCGCGGAGTTCGCCGCCGGCAACGGCCCGGCCGGCAAGGCCGAGAAGGGAGTGCTGAAGCGCGTCTGCGTGCCCAACTCGTGGGCCGGCGACTACAGCCGCTACGCGCACTGGCTGACGCGCGCGCAGGAGTTCTTCGAGGCCGCGTCGACCGAGCCGCCAACGCGCCGTTAAGCCGCGGCCGTCGGCATCAACCGGCGCAACCGCACCCGGAACCGCAGCTGCCCTCGCCGTGCGAGTGACCGTGGCCGAGTTCCTCGGCTGTCGCCTCGCGCGCCGTGACCACCTCGACATCAAAGGTGAGGTCGACCCCGGCGAGCGGATGATTGGCGTCGAGCACAACCTCGTCGCCCTCCAACGCGGCCACGGTGACGACCGGATCGGAACGGTGCGGACCGGTCTGGAACTGGTCACCCACGTTGATCTCACCCTCGACCGGTAGAACCTCGCGTTTCACCCGCTGCGTCTGCGCGGGGTCGCGTTCGCCGTAGGCCTCCCGCGCCGGCACTTCCACGCGGGACTTCTGCCCGGCGATCGCCGCGCGCAACCGCGTGTCGAGCCCGTCGATGATCTGACCGGCCCCCTCGAGGTAAGTGACCGGATCGCCGCCGGCGGACGTGTCGAGGACGCGCCCGCCCGGGTCGCGCAGGGTGTAGTGGAAGGAGACGATGCGTGGCATGGAAAGGAATTGGGGATCTCGCGCCGCGGTTACTTCAGTTCGCGGATGCGGACATTGCGGTACCAGACGGGAGCCTGGGCCTTCCCGTGCAGGCCCTGCAACCCGATCGGGCCGTTGCGGCTGAAATCCTTCAATGCGACCGGGAACTTGTTGGCGGTGCCGTCGGGATTCTTCTTCGGCTCCTTCCAATCATTGAGGTCAACGTTGTAGACCTGCTCGCCGTTGAAGACCAGGGAAACGCGGCTGCCGTCGCAGGTGATGGTGAAGCGGTTCCATTCTCCGGTGGGCTTGGCCATCTTCTTCGCCGGGGCCTTCGCGTTGTAGATCGATCCGACCTCGCCGTACAGGGCGCCGTCCGCGCTGTCGTGCACCTGGATCTCCAGCGCGGAAAGAACCTGCTTGGTGTTGCCCGAGCGCAAAAAAACCCCGCTGTTGGACTCCTTCGCGACCTTGAACTCCAGATCGAGGACGAAGTTGGCGTAGGGTTTCTTCGTCCAGATCGTGTCGTGGGTGCGCGCCACCAGGGTGCCGTTCTCCCAGATCCAACTTCCGGCCTTCAGGTCGGCGTCGGCCAGATCAGTCGCGAACAGGGATTGCCAACTCGAGGTATCGGGGTGGGCCGCCGGCGCGGCGAAGAGCGGGGCGACGGCGAACAGCAAGGCGGCGAAGAAGGCGGGAGTACGCAGGGATTTCATGGGAGAAAAAAAGGGGAAGGGATCAGGAGCCCTTCTCGACTAGCACAAGGTCGTCGAAATCGGCGGTGACGACGTTCTTCGTGAACGAATGGATCCAGACCTCGACTTGCACGGAACCGGCGGGAGCCACGCCTTCCTTGGAGAAGGCTTTCCACTCGGTGTCACCACGGCGCACGGGGACATTGATCTGGTTCTTCAGTTCCGGCCGGGTGAGAAAAGCTCCCTTGGCGTCGAAGAAACGCAGGTACACGGCGATCCCCTCGCCTTTCACGGCCCGCGCCTGGAAGCGCACCTCGTAGGTGCGGCCGGGAACGGCCGGGAACCGCTTCGAAGCGACGCTCGAGCCGAGCGTTTGGCTGCCATCGGTCACCCGCAGACCCAGTTTGCCCGACCGCGCGGCCTCGGGCACGGCGGCGCTCATGGCGTTGTCACCGGTGGCGTTCCAACCGGCCAACCCTTCCTCGAAGCCGGCGTTGGTCAGCGCCAGCAAGGTCTCGGCGGCCGCCGCGGCGGCCGGCGCGAGGGAAATAAAAGCAGCCAAGAGAAGGGCTTTCATGCGACGGGAGCGCGAGGCAACCGGCCGTGTGACCGACCCGCCAGCGAAAAAGCCGCGCGTCAACCGCCGGATTGACGCCCGCGGCAACGGACGGTCGGGTTTGCCCATGCGCGGCCTAACCCCACTCGCCCGCCTTACCGGTCTTCTGCTCACGGCCGTCATCACGGCGGCGGCGACCGAACGGGCCGGCCCCGATTGGAAACTGGAAACGCCCGCGGCCGCTTGGCGCCCGAGGGACTCGTCGGGCGAACTGGTCCACGCGGGGCGAATGTGGCTGCTCGGCGGCTGGTTCACCTCGCACGAGGCTCCGCCGCGCGATGTGTGGTCGTCGGCCGACGGCCGCGAATGGAGATTGGAGACCCGCGAGGCGCCGTGGATCCATAGC
>CAIUOU010000195.1 GCA_903900845.1 uncultured Opitutia bacterium | reverse complement strand
TAGCGACCTGCCGATGACCATCTCATTCGCCGGCCGGATGTGGCTGATGGGCGGATGGTACAACGGCCGCCTGCCCGGGCACTCCGCGAGCAACTCCGTCTGGTCGTCACCCGACGGACGCGGATGGAAACAGGAGACCACAGCGGCGGCGTGGTCGCCGCGTCTCGCCGCCGGTGCGGTGGTCTTCAAAGGCCGCATGTGGATCCTCGGCGGCACGGAGAACTACTATTTCGGAACCGACGCTGACCTGCGCAACGACGTGTGGTCCTCGGCCGACGGGCGCACCTGGCGGCTTGAGACCGCGGCCGCGGGCTGGAGCCCGCGCGCCTATCATCAGGCGGTGGTGCTCGGCGACCGCATCTACGTGCTCGGCGGCGGCAACTACGTCCCCGCCTATCACGCGCGTAATGACGTCTGGTCCTCCGCCGACGGGGTGAACTGGCGCCGCGAAACGGAAGCGGCGGCCTGGGCGCCTCGTCTCTGGTTCTCCGCGGTAGCCTACCGCAACCGCCTATGGGTGCTCGGCGGCTGGTCGAAGGATCCTTCTATCGACCATGCCGACGTCTGGACTTCCGCAGACGGGCGGGAGTGGGAGCGCTTGAAGGCCGGCGTGATCTGGAAAGGCCGGCATGAGCATTCGGCCTACATCTTTGACGACCGCCTCTGGGTGGCCGGGGGTCATGCCCGCCCGCTCTCGGGTGAAGTGTGGTCCCTGCACGTGCCGGAGGACTTCTTCATGCGGCGCCGCTGAGTCGCAGTGGGGTTTCGCACCGGACCGGAAGTTTTGGAACAGGAAGAGCAGCAAGGCAGGAAAGAGCCGCGCCTGGACCGGGGCCTTGGCCCCGGCTACAGCGAAGGACCACTCCGTCCGAAAACCCGAACGTCCGTTGGTGAGGGAAGACCGAAGATGTAGCCGAGGGTGTTTACCCGCCTCAGGCGCGCTCCCTCGGATCGTAAGAAAGTCCTTCCGACTCGAGTCGCCGTCCTGCGGACAGAAACGAGATTCATCCGCGGCAGCAGCCGCGGCTACATCAACACCGCGGTGACTTACTCCACGTTCCCGGATCGGACCTCTGCGCCTTCTGCGTCCAAAGTCCGGGCCAGCGCCGTTGCGGATTTTCTGCGTGGCGCCCACCTCCCCCCCCGAACATCAAAACTCACTTCGCCGCGTTCACCTCGGCCCAGAGGCGCTCGAGGACTGGACGGATCACGACCGTGAACCCCTCGTAGGCGGGCGGGTGGAAGTGGAGCTTGTCTTTCTGGTACAGATCGAGGCGCGGATGGCCGTTGTCGTCCACCAGCGCGGGATTGATGTCGATGAAGTGGTGGTGCGGGGTCGCCGCGCAATGAGCGCGTACGAGCGCGTTGAAATGATCGACCTGCTCCCACTTCAGCACGCGGTCGGGCGAGCGCGTGGACGTGACGTAGACGACGCGCGTTTCCGGCGACCAGCGGCGGACACGGTCGGAGAATTCCTTGAACCGCGCGAAGATCACCGGCGGTGTGTCGGCGTCCTTCGCCTTGAGGTCATTGCTGCCGCAGTAGTAGACGACGATCCGCGGCGCGTAGCGCGGCACCAGCTGGTCGAAGCGCGCAAGCTGGTCGCCGGTGCGCGAGCCGCCGAACGCGCGGTTCAGGACCGGGAGGGGCGCCATCTGGTCGGCGACGGTGGTCCATTGGCGAAAAATGCTGCTACCGACGAACAGGATGCCGCCTTTCGGGAAAGGCTTCGCGGCGTCCTGCTCGGCGAACGCCTTGAAAGACGGCTCATACTGGGTCCAGCGCTGGGCAGCCGCGTCGGCCGCGCGCATGTGCGGCAGCGCCGAAAGAGCGAAGGTCGCAAGGAGACGGAGGGTTTTCATGGGACAAAAAAACGGAGGCAAAATTGGCAGAACAGGGCTCCGACCGGCACCATCGCGAAGCCCCACGCGAGCATCTGGCGGAAAAGCCGCGCGGACCCCGCACCGTCGGGTACGCCCGCGATGCAGAGCGCGCCGATGGTGGAAAGCGGCGAGACATCGACGATGGCCGCGCCGACATTGATGCTCAGCGCGACCTGCAACGCGTCACCGCCGCCAAGTTTCTCCACGAGTCCGGGGACCGTTGGCAGAAACGCGGGGTAGACCACGCCTGAGGTGGAGCTATAGGTGGAGATCAGACCAGTGACGAAAGCCATGGCGCCGTTGGCGGTGGCCGGCGTCGCGATGCGAGCGAGCAAACCGGTCATCAGGTCCATACCGCCCGTCTTCTCGAGTACGCCGACCAGCAGGCTCACGCCGGAGACCATCAGCAGGACGGCCCACGGCACGCCGCGCAGAGCCGCCTCGTCCTCGCCGCAACGCGCGAGGATGAGCAAGGCCGCCGCGGCGAACGCCGACAGGCCCGGGTTGAGGCGGAGGAAGACCACCCCCGCTACCCAAAGACCCAACACCGCAAGTGTAACGAGCTGGCGGCGATCCAGCTTCGGCGCGGGCTCCCCCGCCCCGACGGCCAAATCGGCCGCACGGCCCTTCCGAAACAGGGAGACCCCCCCGAAAAGCAGGTAAGCCGCGGCCGCGACGAGCGCGTGGGCGGTGAAGTTGGCGGCGAAGACGGTCCAGTCGTGGCCAGCAAGCCCGGCCTTCGCCATGCCGGTCTGCACGATCACGCCGACCGCGCTGAACGGGGACAGGTTGCCCGCGTTGCCGCCGTTAGCGACCATCAGCGCCATCAGCAGCGGCGAGACACCCGCGGTGGCGCCGGCCGACATCGCGAGCGGCGCGACGAGCGCGGTGGCGGCGATGGCACCGGGGCCGACCGAGGAGATCACCCCGGCGAGCAGGAAAAAGAACAGCGGCAGCACGGCGGGGGCGCCACCGCAGAGCCGTACGCCCTTCCGCGCAACGAAGCCGAGTGTGCCGTTGGCCTGCGCGACACCGAAGAGCAGCGTGACGCCGGCGAGCGTGAGGAACAGGCCCGAGGGAAACAGCGCGAGCAGGGCGTCGGCCTTCCAGCCCGCCGCGAAGACCGCCACCGGGAACGCGAGGGCGACCGCGAGGATGCCGACGTTGATGCGCGAGGTGAGGCTGAGGACGATAACCGCCAGAAGCGCGAGCAGCGAGAGCGTGGCGGGACTCATGGCCTCACTCCCGCCACTTCGGCAGCAGGTGCTTCTGGACCTTCCCTAGCGCGGTGCGCGGCAGGGCCTCGACCCGCACGAAGGCGCGCGGGAGCTTGAACGACGCCAGCTGCGTGCGCAGCCGCGCGCCGACCGCCGCCTCGTCGAAAACGGCGGGGTCGACCACCACGTACGCCACCGGGAGTTCCCCGCGCACGGGATCCGGCACACCGACCACGACCGCCTCGCGCAAGCCCGGCTGCTCGAGAATGAGCTCCTCGATCTCGCGCGGGTAGATGTTGAAACCGCCGGAGATGATCAGGTCGCTCCGCCGGCCCTGCAGCGTGATGTACCCGTCGGCCGCGCGCACGCCCACGTCGCCGGTGCGGAACCAGCCGTCGCGCCATGCGGCCGCGGTCGCCTCGGGTCGCCGCCAATAGCCGGCGCAGACATTCGGACCTTTGACCCAGACCTCGCCCGTCACGCCGTCGGCCACCGGCGCGCCGGCCTCGTCACGGATGCTCACCGCGACGTGCGGCAGCGGCAGGCCGACGGTGCCCGGCCGCCGCTCGCCCTCGTAGGGGTTGCCGACGTTCATCAGCGTCTCGGTCATGCCGTAGCGCTCGAGGATGACGGAGCCGTAGAGCTGGCGGAATTTCTCGTGCACCTCGGTGGGCAACGGCGCCGAACCCGACACCGCCAGCCGCAACCGCGCGCCGATCGCGCGCGCCTGTTCCGACGGCAGCTCGAGCAGCCGCACGTACATCGCCGGCACGCCGAAGAAGAGCGTGGGCCGGAAGTCCTCGAACCACGCGGCGGCCTTCGCGTGCTCGAAGCGCTCGTGCAGACGCATCACGCAGCCGCTCAGCAGCCAGCAATGGATGCCGTTGCCCAGCCCGTGCACATGAAACAACGGCAGCGCGCAGAGAAACCGGTCCGCCGCGGTGATTCCCCAGCCGGTCACCAGCGCGAGGGCGTTGGTCGCAAAATTACCCTGGGTCAGAACCGCACCCTTGGAGGCTCCTGTCGTACCGGAGGTGTAGATGAGCGACATCGGCGTGTCGGCGTCGGCCGGCACCGCGACCCGCCCTGCGGGCTGGCCCACGGACTCGGCGGAAAGCGCGTCGACGTCCCACACCGGCACACCGGCCGGGATGAAGGCCGCGAGATCGCGCGACGTGACGACGGCCGTCGGCGCGGAATCCGTGAGGATGTGCCGCAACTCGCGCTCCCGGTAGAGCACATTCACCGGCACGATGATCAGGCCGAGTTTCGCGCCCGCGAGCCAGAGGTCGATGACCTCCACCCGGTTCTGAAGGAAAAACGCGAGACGGTCGCCGGTCTTGAGTCCGCGGGCGAGCAGGAGCCGCACGAGGAGGTCGCTGCGGGCGTCGAGTTCACCGAAGGTGAACGAGGCCAGAGAACCGTCGGGACGGACAAACTCGAGGCCGGGCGTGGCCGCACGACCACGCAGGGAGAGGTCAAACAGGGGAAGCAGGGACATCCGAGGGGAAGACGCGGGGCAGCGAGGCTCCACGCGCGGCGCGAGGCAACGCCCAAAGCGCCGGTGGGTAAACCAGCCGGATATCCCGCCGATCCGACGGGCGAACGAAGCGAAGAGCCCAGCCGGTTGGTGGTATCACCAGATGGCCCGAACCAGCGGAACACGAGCAAACGGAGGTAACGGAGGACGCGGAGAATACGGAGAGCAGGAGCTCGAACTTCGAGTGCGATACCCCGCGGCCACGGAGCCGGGCAAGTCGGGGAAGGGTCCTCCTCCACCCTTGCGAGTCCCGCGCCGAAACGGCTCGACCGCGCCGGAGCGCGCCGGCCAACCTGCGGCTGATGTCCGGCCCCGCCCGCTTCTTCCCGCTGCACCGCGCGCTCAGCCTGCTGCTGCCGGTTTTCGCGCTGCTCGGGTGCAGCTCCACCAAGGCTCCGGGCCCGAAACCGTTGTTCACCCCGCCGCCGATCCTCGATGAACCACCGCGCGGCGCGGTTTTTCCCGTGATGCTCGGCATCGACGTGCTGGAGGCCGACGGCTTCGCGGCCGTTAAGGGCAAGCGGATCGCGCTCCTCTCCCATCCCGCCGGAGTGAACCGCCGGGGCACACCCACCGTCGAGGTACTCCGCCGCGCCCCGGGGGTGAAATTGGTGACGCTCTTCGGACCCGAGCATGGCATTCACGGCGACGCCCCGGCCTCGGCGAAGGTCCCAGACTCCACCGACAAGCGCACCGGCCTGCCCGTCTTCTCGCTATTCCCGCCGCGCCGCCCGACCAAAGCGATGCTCAAGGACATCGATGCGCTGGTCATCGACCTGCAGGACATCGGCACGCGCAGCTATACATTCGCGGCGGCGATGCGCTGGGCGATGGAAGGCTGCTTCCAAAACGGCGTGGAGGTCATCGTGCTCGACCGCCCCAACCCGCTCGGGGGGCTGAAGGTCGACGGCCCGCCCCTCGACCTGCGCTGGGCACGGCAGAACTACGTCGGCGCGTTCCGCGTCCCGTACGTGCACGGCCTCACGATCGGCGAGCTGGCCCGCATGGCGAAGGAAGCGCCGGGCGTGCTGGAAATTTCCGACGAGGAGCGCGCCAAAGGCCGCCTGAGGGTCATTCCGATGCGCGGCTGGACGCGCGCGATGCGCTGGCCAGACACCGGACTGAAGTTCATCCCGACCTCGGGTCTCATCCAGGATTTTGAGGCGGTGCAGGGTTACCCGATGACCGGGCTCGGCTCC
>CAIUOU010000194.1 GCA_903900845.1 uncultured Opitutia bacterium | reverse complement strand
CGTGATGCCGGTGTAGCGTCGCGTGATATCGCCGACCCGATTCACCACAAAGACACGGAGGGTACCGAGGGTGCAGAGCGTCTGGAAATCAGGGGTTCAAGGCGGTGCTCGTGGACCTTCGCGGAGTGTGGAAAATCCGACCCGCGGCGGTTGGCACGGGCGGTGCTATAGGGCAGGGCGAACCCTGTTTTCCCTCCGCGGCCGGCTGATGCGGCCGGGGAGGGTGGCAGGTCGAAACAAACCTCCACGCTCATGACCCGTCCACGTCACCGCCTCCTTAAGACGCTCGCTTGTCTGCTCGCCGCCGGGCTTTCTGCCGGCTCGCTCCTCGCCCAGGCTCCCGCCGCTCCGGCCACGACTCCGCCCCCGGCCCCCACGCTCGAACAGCGCGTCGCGGGTCTCGAGGCCTACATGAACAACACCGACCCGAGTGCACCGCTGAAGGTCGGGCCCAAGGACAAGGACGGCAATCCGACCATTCCCTCCGGCCTCACGACTCCCTCCGTGGGTATCGCCGGTCCCGGCCACAATGGATTCCTGATGATCTGCGCCGCGCTGGTCCTGTTCATGACGCTCCCTGGCCTCGCGCTGTTTTACGGCGGCCTTGTGCGCACCAAGAACGTGCTCTCCGTGATGGCGCAGTGCCTGGGAATCGCCGGGCTAGTCACGATCATCTGGTGGGCTGTCGGCTACAGTCTGGTCTTCGGCAAGAGCTTCAACAGCCCGTTCCTCGGCGGTTCCGAGTTCTTCTTCCTCGCGGGCGTCGATAGCATACCCAACACCGACTACGCCGCGTGGGTCTCGCAGAACGTGTTCGCGATGTACCAACTCATGTTCGCGATCATCACGCCCGCCCTGATTGTGGGTGCGATCGCGGAACGCATGAAGTTCTCCGCGCTCCTGCTCTTCGTGACGATCTGGATGTTCGTTGTTTATATCCCGCTCGCGCACATGGTTTGGGGTGTGACCGGATTCATGAACGGAGTCTGGAACGGCGGAGCCTCGATCAAGGCCATCGACTTCGCGGGCGGCACCGTGGTGCACATGTCCTCGGGTTGGTCCGCGCTCGTGCTCTGCCTGATTCTCGGACCGCGCCTCGGCTTCGGCAAGACCCCGATGCCCCCGCACAGCCTGGTGCTCTGCATGATCGGCACCGGTATGCTCTGGGTGGGTTGGTACGGCTTCAACGCCGGGTCCGCGGCGGCCGCGGATGGTGTGGCGTCCAACGCCTTCACCACCACGACCCTCGCGACCGGAGTGGCTTCGTTCGCCTGGGCGGCCCTCGAGTACTTCACCCGCGGCAAGGCGAGCGTGCTTGGCTTCTGTTCCGGCGCGGTCGCTGGTCTCGTGGTGGTCACGCCTGCCTGCGGGTTCATCACCCCCGGCTCGGCGGTTCCGCTCGGGGTGCTCGCCGGCGCGATCCCCTTCTTCGCCTGCACCAAGTTGAAGCAGATGCTCAAGTATGACGACGCCCTCGACACCTTCGGCGTCCACGCGGTGGGCGGTACGCTCGGTGCGCTCCTGTCGGGCTTCTTCGCCAACGCTTCCGTCAACGGTAACCTGAACCTCAACCTCAAGGACGTCGTCGGAAAGACGCTCTGGCTCGAGCAGGTCAAGGCGATCGCCGTGACCTTGGTGCTGTCGATCGTAGCAACGGTGATCATCGCCCTAATCGTGAAGGCCATCGTGGGGCTCCGTCCCTCCGTGGAAGCCGAGCAGGAGGGTCTCGATATCACCGACCACGGCGAGGAAGGCTACATCTACGAGTCCAAATCCTGATCCCTTAACCTCAACCCAGTCGTTTCATGAAACTTATCATCGCCATCATCAAGCCGTTCAAGGTCGAGGAAGTGAAAGAGGCCCTCGCCGGCGCCGGCATCGAGGGAATGACCGTCACGGAGGTCAAGGGCTTCGGCCGCCAGAAGGGCCACACGGAGATCTACCGGGGCAGCGAGTACACGGTGGACTTCCTGCCAAAGGTCAAAATCGAGGTCGCGGTCGCCGACGAGGCGGCCGGCAAGGCCGTTGACACCATCGCCAAGGCCGCGAAGACGGGTAAGATCGGCGACGGGAAGATCTTCGTTCTTCCGCTCGAGGAGGTGGTGCGTATCCGCACCGACGAGCGCGGCGAGGCCGCCGTCTGATCGTATCCTCCCCAAAAAAACCGGGCCCCGCAAGGGCCCGGTTTTTTGTCGTCTGAATTCTGGCGCCGCCGGCGCGGGTCAGGCCGTCGTTGCGGCTTTCCGCCTGTCGGGCAAAGCGCGGCTGGAGACCTCGGCCTTCAGGCGGGCGAGGCAGGCGTCGGCGGTGAGCACGCCCTCGTCGCCGCGGGCGCGGGAGCGGACGGAGACGCTGTTGGCCTCGGCTTCCTTCTGGCCGATGACGAGCGTGTAGGGCACCTTGTCGATCTCGGCGCGGCGGATCTTGGCGCCGAGCTTGTCACTGTGCTCGTCGAGGGTGGCGCGCAGCCCCTCGGCCTTGAGACGGGCGAGGAGGGCGCGGGAGTGCTCGAGGGTTTTCTCGCTGATGGGAACGAGGCGCACCTGCTCGGGCGCCAGCCAGAGCGGGAAGTCGCCGGCGAAGTGCTCGATGAGCACGCCGCAGAAACGCTCCATCGAGCCGAACGGAGCGCGGTGGATCATGACCGGCCGGTGCGGCTGGTTGTCGGCCCCGATGTAGGAAAGGTCGAAGCGGATCGGCAGGTTGTAATCAACCTGCACGGTGCCCAGCTGCCACTCGCGGCCGATGACGTCCTTGATCACGAAGTCGATCTTCGGTCCATAGAACGCGGCCTCGCCCGGCTCCTCGGTGAAGGGCACGCCGAGGGTCTTCGCCGCCTCGCGGCAGGCGTTCTCGGCCTTGTCCCAATTCTCCGCGTTGCCGGTGTATTTGTTGGAGTCGGGATCGCGCAGGCCCACGCGCACGCGGTAGTCCTGCATGCCGAGGGTGGTGAGCACAATCTTCACCAAGGAGAGGCAGCCGAGCACCTCCTGCGCGACCTGTTCCTCGGTGCAGAACAGGTGGGCGTCGTCTTGCGTGAAGCCGCGGACGCGCGTCATGCCGTTCAATTCGCCGCTCTGCTCCCAGCGGTAGACGGTGCCGAACTCCGCAAGGCGCACGGGCAGGTCGCGATACGAGTGCGGCTGCGACGCGAAGATCTTGATGTGATGCGGGCAATTCATCGGCTTCAACATGAAGCCGCTGAGCAATTGATCGTCGGGCCGCACCCGGTCGGCGGTGATGGACTCGCGGCCGGTGCGGGCGTTGATCTGGTCACGCATCTGGCCGGACACGGCCTCGAGGCGGGCGAAGACCTCGCCGCAGGGGCAGTTTTCGGAAATGGCCCGGGCGAGGGACTCGTTCTCCACCACGGGGGAGAATTGGGAATCCTTGTAGTACGGGAAGTGGCCGGAGGTCTTGTAGAGCTCGAGCTTGCCGATGTGCGGCGTGAAGACCTGGGAGTAGCCCTGCTTGCGGAGCTCCTCGCTGATGAACGTCTGCAGCTCCTGGCGGATGGTCGCCCCGTTGGGAGTCCAGAGGATGAGGCCCTGGCCGACGTCCTCGTCGATGTGAAAGAGTTTCAGCTCGCGACCGAGCTTGCGGTGGTCGCGGAGGCGCGCCTGCTCCAGTTGGGTGAGATAATTGGCGAGCTCGTCCTTGCTGGCGAAGGCCGTGCCGTAGATGCGCTGCAGCTGCTTGTTGCGCTCGTCGCCTCGGTGGTAGGCGCCCGCGATCGAGAGCAGCTTGAACGCCTTGATTTTGGAGCTGTACCGCACGTGCGTGCCGGCGCAGAGGTCCATAAACTCGCCGTTCTGGTAGAACGAGATCTTCTCCCCCTCCGGGATGTCGGAGAGTCGGCCGAGCTTGTAGCGCTCCTGGCCGCGCTGGCGGATGATGTCCTCGGCCTCCGCGCGCGACACCTCGCGGCGCAGGAAGGGCTGGTTCTCCTCCGCGACCTTCTTCATCTCCGCCTCGATCCGGGCGAGGTCCTCGGTGGTGAATTTGTGGTCGAGGTCGAAGTCGTAATAGAAGCCGGTGTCCGTCGGGGGACCGATGTCGAGCTTGGCCTCGGGGAAGAGGCGGATGACGGCGGTCGCCAGCACGTGCGAGCACGAGTGGCGAAGTTCTTCGAGCGGTGTCATGGGCATGGCGGCGATGTGGCCGGCCCGGCGCACGATTGCCGGTCCGGAAAGAGCGAGAGCGCCCGCAAATCGGCGCGCTGTCAACGCGCCGGCGTGGAGCAGGGCGCGGCGGCTATTTGCGCAGCGGCTCGAGCGACCAGCCGTCCTTGCGGTCCAGCATGGTCCAGCCTGCGGCGGAGATCTCCGCGCGCAGCGCGTCGGCGGCCTTGAAATCCTTCGCCTGCTTCGCGGCCCAGCGGCGTTCGGCGAGGGCGGTGACCTCGGCGGGAACCGCCGCGACCGGCGCCTGCGCGGAAAGATCCAAACCCAGGGCAAACATCGCGCGATCGAAGAGGGCGGCGTTGATGTCGGCCGGGGTCGCGGACTTGAGGGTGGCGAAGAGGGCGCCGAGCGCGCCGGGGAAGTTCAGGTCGTCCTGCAGCGCGGCGAGCACCGGCGCGAAGACATCGACGGATCCACCTGCACCCGGGATCGCCGCGCGCACGGAGCGCAGGGTGCGCAGGGCGCTGGCCGCGGCGTGGAGCGAATCGAGCGTGAAATTGAGCTGCTTGCGCGGGTGGCCCATGAGGAGCGCGTAGCGCAACGCCATCGCCTCGTGGCCCTTCGCGACCAAGTCCCGGAGGGTGTAATAGTTTCCCTTGCTCTTGCTCATCGTGGTGCCGTCGACGAGCAGGTGCTCGCTGTGGTACCAGTGGCGGGAGAAAGGCACGCTGTTGCAGCACTCGCTCTGGGCGATCTCGTTCTCGTGATGCGGGAACAGGAGGTCCACACCGCCGGTGTGGAGGTCGATCGTGTCGCCGAGCAACGCTTTGCTCATCGCGCTGCACTCGATATGCCAGCCGGGGCGACCGGCCGATGCCGTCCGGGGGCCGGGCCACTGGACGGTGCCGTCCTCCTCCGGCTTGTACGCTTTCCAGAGCGCGAAGTCGGAGACGGAATCCTTGTGGTCGGCGTCGGCGACCGCGTTCGTGACCTTGAGCTCGCGTTCCTGGATGCGGGAAAGGCGGCCGTAGTCGGGGAAGGTGTTAAGACGGAAGTAGACCGACCCGTCGGGGGCGCGGTACGCGTGGCCCTTCTCCATCAGGACCTCGATCATGTTCACCTGCTCGCGGATGAAGCCGGTCGCGGTGGGCTCGGCGTGCGGCTTCAGCAGGTTCAGCGCGGCGCAGTCCTCGTGGAAAATCCCCGTCCAGTGGCGCGTGATGTCCGCGAGCGGCCTCTGCTCCTTGCGGCTTTGGCCGATGGTGCGGTCGTCGACGTCGGTGAGGTTGCGGACATGCCGCACTTTGTCCGCGCCAAACTCCAGTTCGAGCACGCGGCGGAGCACGTCGTTCACGACGAACGTGCGGAAGTTGCCGATGTGGGCCGGCGCGTAGACGGTCGGGCCGCAATTATAGAACCGGAACACGCCGTCGGGCTGCGACGGGCGCAGTTCGCGCGGCTCGCGGGAGAGGGAATCGTGGAGGCGGATGGGCATCGCTCGGGCGGAAAGGCGATTGGCGCCCAATCGTCCGCGCCTTGCCATCCCATTTTTCGGGTTTGGCGCGCGCCGCCGCCCGGCTATGGCTGGGGCCCTGCCGCATGAAGCCGACACCCGTGCTCCCACTTGTCCAGCGTCCCCGGCGTCTCCGCCGCACGGCCTCCCGTCGCGTGATGGTGGAGGAGACGGTGCTCCGGCCGGCGGATTTGATCGCGCCCCTGTTTGTCGTGGATGGGAAGGGCGCGCCGGAGGGGATCCGGTCGATGCCCGGGGTTTTCCGTCTGAACATCACCGACCTCGTGAAGGAATGCCGGGCCCTCGCGCGGCTCGGGGTGCCGGCGGTGGCCTTGTTTCCCAAGCTGGACGCGCGGTTGAAGGACCCCGAGGGCACGCGGGCGCTGGACGAGGACACCTTGGTTTTGCGCGCGGTTCGCGCGGTGAAGAAGGCCTTACCCGGGCTCACCGTGATCACCGATGTCGCCCTGGATCCCTACACGAGTCACGGGCACGACGGCGTCCTGACGCCGGCGGGTGACGATGTCGCGAACGACCGGACGGTCGGCATCCTCCGAGAGATGGCGGTGCTGCAGGCGCGTGCGGGCGTCGATTTCGTGGCGCCGAGCGACATGATGGACGGCCGCGTGGGGGCGATCCGGGGAGCTTTGGACGCGGCGGGTTTCACGGACACGGGGATCCTAGCCTATTCCGCGAAGTACAACTCGGCCTATTACGGTCCGTTCCGCGACGCGGTCGGTAGCGCGCAGGCGGCGGGCACGCGTCTGCTGAGCAAGGCGACCTACCAGATGAACCCGGCCAACCGGCGCGAGGCGGTGGCGGAGGTCCTGCTCGATGAAGCCGAAGGCGCGGACATCGTGATGGTGAAGCCGGCGGGAATGTACCTCGACATCATCCGCGATGTTCGGGAAGCGACGCGCAAACCTGTCGCAGCCTACCAGATATCCGGCGAATACGCGCAGATCCACGCGGCGGCGCGACTCGGGTGGCTCGATCTCGAGCGTTGCCGCCATGAGTCGCTGATCGCGATCAAGCGCGCCGGGGCAGACCTGATCCTGACCTATTTCGCCAAGGATATGGCGGCGGCGCTGCGTTGAGCGCGCAGCCGGCGGTTCAGAAGGGCGAGCGGGCTACTTGCAGGGAGTCGCCGGGAACGAGCCGGGGATCGCGGCTGGGGTCCTTGCGCGCGGCCTTCACGTCGACGGAGTAAGCCGCCTGGTCGCGGACGAGACTTACGGCGTTTTCCTTGGCGTAGAGGGTGAAGCCTCCCGCCGCCTGGATCGCCTTGGCCACGGTGAGGTCGGGAGTCCATCCGATGCGGCCTGGGCGCTGGACCTCGCCTCCGACGTAAACAAAGCGTTCAGTGACGACGATCGACACGTCCACCGCGGTGTAGATACGGCGGCTGAGGTAGGTCTCGCGGACCCGCTGCGATAATTCGGCCAGAGTGGTGCCGGCGGCCCGCACCGCGCCGATGAACGGTAGGGTGATGAGTCCCTGCTCGTCGATCTGCACGTTGTTGGTCGAAGGATCCGGCACGCCCTGCAGGGCCACGGTGAGGCTGTCCCCGGGGCGTAGTTGCGCGGTGGAACCCGCCTCCGGGATCCGGGCGGAGGCAAGGGGCGCGCCGGCGTCACCGGACGCGCAGCCGCCGGTGAGCACGGCGACAACCAGGAGGACGAAAAACCCGAGCGAACTGGACGGCTGCGGCATGCCTTCCGGTCAAAGCTCGGTGGACATGGAGAATCGGAACGTGCGCGGATCGCCCCACGAACCGCTACCCACCGCGGCGGAGCGGTAGTACTCTTTGTCCAGGAGGTTATCGACGTTCAGCTGGAACGTCGTGTTGCGGTTCATGACCTTGCGCGCGTAGGCGAAGTACGCGTTGAAGAGCGAGTAGGCTGGTGACCACAGTTCGGTGGGTGTGGCGTTGGCCGCTGCGATCGCGACCGTTCCGCGATAGGTGCGGAGGCGCCAGTTCATGCCACCTCCGAAGGAGAAACCCTTGAGCGTTCCGTCCGTGAACTGGTAACGGCTGAAGAAGTTGCCGCGGGCCTTGGTGAAGCCGCCGTTGGGCACGCCTTCGGGAATGGTCGCGAGCAGGTCGTCGAGCACCGGGGTGAGCTTGTTCTGGGCCTTGGCCTGGTCGCGGAAGGCCTTCAGCAGCGGAACGCGACCGGTGTTGACCACCTCGTTGTTGGCGTAGGTGGCCATCAGCCGCCAATTGCGCGTGAGGTTGGCGATGACCTGCACCTCGTTTCCGCGGGTGAGGGTGGTCTGGTAGTCGGCGGTGGCGGTGGGGTCGAAGGCTCCAGGGAAGATCCCGACGAGCTCGTCGCGCAGTTGCTGCGTGATTCCCGGCACCGCGTAGCGGGCATTCGGGGTGAAGTTCTTGTAGCGGGTGAGATTCACCTCGAGCCGGCCCTGCAGCAGCGTGAAGCGGGCGGAGATATCGGTGCCCTCGCCGACGGGTATGCTCTGGAGCTCGCCGGAGTTGAAGGTGGCGTTGCCCTGTCCGACGGAAATGCGGAACGACTGCGCGTAATTGTAGCCGAGTGCGAACATCTCGTTGAAGCGGAGCACGCCGCCGTAGTTCGCGCCGTCGACCTTGTACTGCACGAATTCGAGCGCTGGCGTGTTGAAGGCGTCGACGTAATCCACTTCCCACTGGGACTGGGCGCGCAGGATCCCGCGGCGCGTGCGCATGTTGAAGTGGTCGCGGCGGTAGCCGATCATCGTGTAGAGGTGGTTCCGGAAGTAATTCCCGGATGCGCCTACGCCCCAGGAGGGCGTGTAAAAGCGCCGGTTGATGAACTGGCCGGTGGCGGCTCGCCCGCCCACGTCGGGGTACATCACCGAGGTGCCGGCGACCGGTGAGAGATCGTCGGTGCGGTCCGGCCCTAGGCCGTCGCGCAGATAGTAGCGCCGGTAGAAGCGGTTCGCGCCGTAGGTGGCGCGGTTGGTGGCGAACGCGGCGGTGGTGATCGCGGGGTTGATGGTCCCCGCCCAGTTGGCGCTGGCGGGGTCAATGTACTCGACGTACTTCGGCTTTTTTTGGCCGGGGGTGTCCTGGTGCTGCTGGACGTTCGCGATGAACTGCTGCTTGAACCACTTCGTCTCCAGATCGTAGACCGCCGAGAAACGCATGTCGCGGACGATGTTCCCGTCGATGTTTCGGATGCGGTAGTACTCGGCGTAGAGCTCGTTGAAGTAGGGGTTTGGCTGGCCGTTGGGCAGGAGAGGGCTGCGGTCGCGGATGATGGTGCGGCCGCTTACAGCCCAGTTGTCGATCTTCTGCTGGTAGAAGTTTCCGGTGATCTGGAGGTGGAGGTTCTTGCCGATGTGATGCTCCGCCTCGATCGTAAGGGACGTAGTCGCGTTGCTGTAGGTGCTGTCGGGCCCGTTGGTCTGGGTCTTCTTCGGGATGAGGTTGTAGTCGGTGATGGCGACGCTGGGACCGGTGCTGATCACGCGGCCCTGCCCTCGGAAGCCCGTGCCGGTAGCCGTATTGTAGATGTACCCCACGTTGCCGAGGGTGGAGGTAGCCGCACGCGAGAACCCATCGATGAACATGCCCTGCGACAGGATGGCCGACGTCCGTCCGTGCTCCGTCATGAGGCTCAGGGTCGTGTTGCGCGTCGGCCGGTAGGTGACCGCGCCGTAGAGGCCGCGGAAATCACGCTGCACGTTGTCGATCCACGAATCGCTGCGGTGGACCACGGCCGCGAACCTTGCGGCCACCTGGTCCTTCACCAGCCGGCGGTTGAAATCGATCTCCCCGCGCTGCACGCCGAAGCTGCCGAGCATCAGGCGCACGCGGTTAACGTCGCGGGTGAACAGGCCGCGCTTCGTCACCTGGTTCTGGGCACCGCCGACGTCGGCCTCGCCGTAGAGGAATGCGTTTGGCCCCCGCAGTTCCTCGACGCGCTCGGTCGAGAACGAGTCCATCGGGGAGTACCAGATCCAGCCATTGCGCAGCGCGTACGCATTGGAGATGCCGCGCAGGATCACGCGGCTCTGCACGGTGGCGTTGGGGTCGGGATTCGACTCACCGGAGACCATCCAGGTGGACATCTCCTCCATCGTGGTGAGGCCCAGGTCCTCGATGAACTGCGCGTTCATGATCGAGATCGAGTTCGCCAGATTCTTGAGCTCCTGCACGGTGCGCATGCCGGAGGTCGTTTGCATCGACTCGTAGCCGATGTCCTGGGCTTCTTTCACCGTGAAAGCGGTGAGTTGGACGGCATCCTCGACGGTGCGGGGAGCCGGGGAGGAGGTGGCCGGCGCGTTCTGGGCGGCCAGCGGGGAGGCGAGGGCGAGCGCGAGCAGGATGCGGAGGTTTTGCATGGTACGACGGGGTATGGGCGGGAGCGCGCCGTCGGCGCGTAGGAGAGTCTCCCGCGCGCGAACGGCCGTTCAAGGCGCAATTTGGCCGGGGCCCCGCCCCATGCGCGTTGACATCGCCGTTTGTCGCACGGGACGCTGCGCCCGCGCCCATGTCCGCTCCTGCCTATTCAGCTTCCGGCGGCCTATTGTGCGGATCGATCCGCTCCCGCCTTAGTGACGCGGCGTGGAGCACTGGCTCCGGCCGGTTGACCGTGAGCGGATGGGGCTTCGCAAACGGCCCGCGGCATCTATCGCCGTTGTGCCCCATGGGCCGCCGATGAACCCGACGGTCACGCCCGGATGGGTGATCGGCCCGTTTGCGCTCCTGGTTCTCGCCCTGCCCGTCGTTTTTGCGGGAGAGTGGATCAACCGCCGGATCCCGGGGCTGGCGCGGCTACACATTCCTCCCGCGATTCTCGCGGGGGCGCTGGTCGCGCTGGCCGTCCTCATCGCGGGCGGAGTCCGGCCCGGGTCCGTGCGGATCCAGGGAGAGACATCCGCCGTCGCGTGGCTCTGGCCGGTGCTCGCCCAGTGGGGTTTCAGCGCGCCGCGGCCGACGGGAGTCGAACGGCCGCTGCTGATCCTTTTCTTCACCTGCATGGGATTGAATGCGAGTTGGGCCCTTGCGCGGCAAGGCGGGCGCCCGCTGTTTCTCTTCTTCGGCGCCGCCTCGCTGCTGGCGGTCGCCCAAGCGGCGTTGGGTGCCGGGCTCGCTGGCGCTTTGGGTCAAAACCCGCTGCTAGGGGTTCTGGCCGGCACGACCGCGCTGATGGGAGGCTTTGGCACGGTGGCTGGCTTCGCGCCCGAATTCACCAAGGCGGGCCTGGAGGGGGCGCCGGTTTTCGGCGTCGCCGCCGCCGCTTACGGTGTGATCGCCGGCGGGATCCTCGCGGGGATCGTCGGCGCCCGGTTGCTGCGCGGTCAGACCGGCGCCGCGGGGCCGGGATCCGGGAGCGGGCCCTCCACGGAGAGTCCGGGCACAGGTTTACTGGCGCTCGCGCTCTCCCTCTTCGGCGCGGGTAAAGTCGCCCTGTTTCACCTCGCGCTCGTGATGGTCTGCATGAAGGCCGGGGCCTTCCTGAGCGCGCTCCTCCAGGCCGGCGGCCTCACGTTCCCCGTCTATATGGGCGCGCTGGTCGTCGCGGCGGTCGTCCGCAACGTCCACGACGCTTTCGACGCCCGGTGGCTGCGCGTCGGATGCGCGGACGCGATCGGGGCTCTCGCCCTCACGTGGCTGCTCGCGGTGGTGATGATCAACCTGCAACTGGGCCAGCTCTCGCGGGCGGCGCTTCCGCTGCTCGTGATCCTTGCGGGTCAGACGGCGCTGACGGTCGCGATCGCGCGAGCCTTGGTGTTCCGCCTCATGGGGCGCGACCGCGAGGCCGCGATGATGACCGCGGGATTCGTGGGGTTCGGTCTCGGGGCGACCTCGAACGCGCTCGCCAGCATGCGCGAGCTGGCTGCGCGTTTCGGCTCCGCGCCGCGCGCCTTCCTCATCGTCCCGATCGTCGGGGCTTTCCTGATCGACTTCACCAACGCCCTGGTGACGACGCTCGCGCTGAACCTGCTGCGCTGAATTCTTCGCGGAATGGGAGCGGTTGCAGCCGGCGGGGCCACGCCGCGACCGGGGCGTCGGCCGGACGCGATTCCGAACAACCCGAAGTCCGCGGTCCGCGCGGAGCGACGCGCAGGAGTCGCGGCCGGGGTGCGGAATTCAGAGATCCTGCAGCGCGATGAAGGCGCCGCCGTGGAGGTAGGTCACGGTGCGCATGAGATTGGCGAAGCGCAGGCCCGTATTGCCCATCGAGAACTGGTACCGGATCGTGGTGGGAAAGCCGACGGCGTTGATGGTGACCGGGCGGGCGCCGGAATCGTCGGCGGGGTTGAGTTCCTCCAGGCGGCGGATCACGACGTCGGCGCTGTCACTTGAGTTGAACTCGTCGCCGAAGACGAAGATGCCCATGCGCATCTTCGGGTTGTCCTTGTCGTAGAGGAAACGCATCGCGTTGTAGATGCCGGGCACGGGGTTCGAGACCGTATCCTGGTCGTAGCGGCGTAGCGTTCGTTTGATGTTGTCGCGCACCTGCGGCGTGTCGGGCAGCCAGCCGGCGGAGCCGCTCCCGCGCCGGCCGAGGACAAAGCGTCCGTCGCCGTCGATCAGTTGGATGCCGTCGACGATCGGGTAGGCGTCGAGGACGTTCTCGATGGTACGGATCACGATGGGCCAGAGGCCGCCGTGCTGCGGATCGCGCATCGATCCGGAGGTGTCCACGATGAAGGCGAGGTGGTTGCTGCCGACCGGCAGGCCCACGGGGGCGGGCTTCACGTCGGGCAGGACGATCTCGTGGTCGGGCTTCTTCTGCCGGGCGGCGATCTCCTTCTTGAGCACGTCGACATCGACCACCAGCGCCTCGCGGCCCCGCTTCTCGCGCTGCAAGTTTTTCTCCAGGTCGTCGACCAGCGAGCGGAGCGTATCATTGCGGAGGCGCGCCTCGGATACCCGGGTGTTCACGCGCTCGTTGTTCCGGCGTACCTCGACCTTCGCGGCCTCGATCCGGGCGAGGGCGGCGGCGCGGGCGGCGATCGATCGCTGCACCTCGATCAGGGATTCCAGTTTCTCGCGCTGCCGCGAGCCGATGTTCAGCACAAAAATGAGGATGATCGCCCCGAAGCCGCAGCAAATGCAGTCGAGGAATGAGAGACTGAAGACCTGGGTCTGGCGCCGGCGGATCATAGTTCGGGCCAGGAGCGGGAGGGGCTGACGAGGGCCCCACGGGTGGCGTTGGCGAGCTCCCAATAGAGACCGGGAGCGCCTGGATCGCCCGTTAGCATGGGGAAAAGGATGGTGCTCACGGGAACTCGCGGCGGCAGTTGTTTGCGCGCGATCTCGAACAGCCGCACGCGGGTGCCCTCGTCGATCTCGCCGTCCATCGCCAGGGAATCGGCACCGGTGGGCAACCCGTCGGTGAGCAGAACGATGCTGTCGGGCAGTCTGGGCAAAGCGCGCACCGTGGCGAAGGCGCGCTCGAGGTTGGCGGAGCCGCGCGGCACGATCTGGTTCAGGCCGGTGATGACCTCGGCCATGGTCTTCTGGTCGCGCGGGTTGAACCACTCGTCGCCTCGCTTGGGCAAGAGAGGGGAGGTCTGGTCGTTGAAGAGCAGAATCTGAAAGCGCGTCTCCGGCTCGAGCGAGGCCATCATCCAGGTCATCGCGGCGACTACCCGCTGCCACTTGAGCGAGGCGCGTTTCTTTTCGTCCGGTTCGTCCAGCCGGGCGGCGGCGCCATCGATGGTGTCATCGAGCATGGAGCCGGAGACACGGATCAGGAACACGACAAATTCGCCGTTCAGCCGGACGCCGGTCAGGTATTGGCGGCGGTCTGGGTTGGGAATGGGCACCGGCGGCGCCTTGTCCTCCGTCGGGAGGTCGCGTTTTTCGCCCAGCAGGGAGGCCAACGCCTCCTGCATGGCCGCGATCTCCTGGAGCATCAGCAGCAGTTGTTTCCGGCGGTCGGTGACCTTGGCCTCGTCCTCGGTGGTGCGGGTGCTGAGGCTCTGCAGCTCGAGTTGCGCTGCCGCCAGCATGGCGGCGAGCCGGTCCAATTCGGCTTGATTGAGCGTGGCCTGCGACTCGATCCGCCGCAGTTGGTCGCGGGCGGCGTCGATGTCGGATTTGTCGACCTCGGTCTTGCGCGCGATGGTGATGATGAAGATCAACAGCACGGCGCCGAAGCCGCAGCAGATGCAGTCAAGGAATGAGAGGCTGTAGATCTCGGTTTCGCGACGTCGCTTGGCCAGGCTGGACATGGCGGCAGGGATGCTCGCTCAGGCGCGTGCGACCGGAGGGCAGTGCGCGAAGAGGATCTCGGTAAAAAGTTCGTCGCTGGAAAAGGTGAGGCGGTCGCCCGCCGCCACCGCGACGCGGGCCGGTCCGTCACCCGAGCCGTCCAGCCACCACCCGGTTCCTCCCTCGATCACGATGCGCGCGAGGCAGCCGGGAACGTGGCTGAAGGGAGCGGGCAGGGCCAGGCTGGGGGAATGCTCCGGTCCGCCGATGGTGAAGTCGGCTCCGGCTTCCAGCGGATGACCGCGGCCTTCCAGGATCGCATGCGTGGGCGCGGGCCGATTGGTGGCGCCCTCCGCCTTCAGCAGGCGGATCCGCGCACGCGCTTGGTGCGAGCCGGCGGTTTGAGTGCGCGGAACGGAGGTTTCCACCGGCACCTCCGCAAGGTCGGCCGGCGCCTTCAGCCAACCTCGCGCGAGGTGGGCGGCGCCCGCCGCCGCGGCGCCGCGGGCGAGCCGGATCTGCCGCGCGGGCCCGCAGGCGCGCAGTCGCGCGGCGAGTCCCGGCAGCCGCGCCGCGCGGTCGGAGAGCGCGAGGGTGAACGGGGCGCCCCCGGGCAGATGCCTTTGCACAAAGGCCTGCGCCGCCTGCGCCAGCGCGGCGGTGAACGCCTGCGCGTCGGAGACGAGTTGCTCGTGCTTGGCCGGCATCTCGTAGGCGCGGGTCGCGGTGTTGATCACGAACCGGTAATCGGCCGCCTCGGACCAGAGGAAGTTTTTCGTTTGCCGGAAGAATTCCTGCTCGATGCGGCCGTCCTCCAGAATGTCGAAGGTGGTGTGGCGCAGGAAACGGTTGCCGCAGGAGCCCGTGAGTTGCTTCAGCAGGGCCGCGAGGCCCGACTGGGGCAGACGCACGAAGGCGCGGCGGACCAGACTCGTCGGCTCCTGGACCAGGAGCGTGAGGTCGCTGCCGTCGAGGCCGGTATCCACCACCACGACCGGCAGAGAAGGGCTGAAGGCCGGTCCGCGCGGATCACAGAGCGCCGCGCACGCGTGGTCGACTAGGCCGGAGACGGGCAGACGCAGCTCCCCGGCCATGCCGAGCACCAGCCCGACCTTCTCCTCCTCGTTGGCGGCGTCGCGCAGGTAGTCGCCGGGCAGGGCGAACACAACGCGTGCGGCCGTGGGCTCGCCGGCGAGAACCCGGGAGGCGAACTCACGCAGGTGGAAGAACGCGAGTTCCGAAAAGGCGACCGGCTTCCCGGAGCTCTGGATTCCGGACGGCTCGTGGGCCAGGCGCGACCAGAAGTTGAACGCCACCCGACGGGGGTGGATGAACCACTGGTCCTCAGCGGCACGGCCGAAGACCAAGCCGCGGTCGCCCGCGTGGGCGAAAGCGGGCCATTCCTCGCCGACCGAGGCCCCGGCGGCCGGCAGGAGCTTGAGATCCCCGTCGTCGCCATGTGCGACAAGGAGACCGGCGTCCGAGAGTTCGATACCGTGGGAGGCCATGAAGGAATTCAGGCGGTCGCCTCCTCGCGCGCCGGGACCTTCATCACGTCGATGAGTTTCCCGCGGCAGAATGTCTGCAGATCGATCACGAAAGCCTCCTGGCGCGACTGCACGACGTGCATGATGTACATCAGTCCCATGGAAAGAATGAGGGCGACCAGCGTGGAGTTAAACGCGAGGCCGAGGGCGTCGATCACCGGGGTGATGTCGCCCTTGAGCGCGTCCTCCGCGAAGGCAAGGGCGAGACCGATGCCGCGCACGGTGCCGATGAAACCGATCGCCGGGATGGCCCACGCGATGTAGCGCACCAGGGAGAGGGCCGAGTCCAGTTGGTCGGCCGCGAGCTCGGCGCGCTCCTTCACGGCGTTTGCCGCATCCTGCACGGAATGCGTGGCGTGGAAGCGGTGGAGCGCGGCGAGCAGGCACTCGGGCAGGAGCCGCTCGCGAGCCCGAACGTCGGCGTCGACCAGCGTACGCAGCTCCTTGTGCCGGTCGAGGGCCTCGCCCGGGATGATGCGCTCGCCCGGCTGGAGCCGGACGAGGTCCTCGCGGAACAGTGCGCGCTCCCGGCGCACCACGTGCAGCTTGTGGGCGAGGATGATCACGCCCCAGATCGCGAAGATGATCTCAATCTTCTGCTCGGTATCCTTGATGATGATGTAGACCGAGCGCATGTCGGACTCACCGGCGGCGGTGTTGCCCTGCGCGGAGCGCACCCGCTGCTTCAGCTCGATCTGCTCCACCCGCGGATCTACGACGACGCGGTAGAAAGGCTCGACGATGGCGATCGCCACCAGCAGGCCTAGGAACGGGACGAGGAAGTCCGCGGAGAGGAAGCCTTTCGGGCGCAGGGAGGAGAACATGAGGGAAAGGAGGGCCGGCGAACAGAGGAACCCGTGGCGCAAAACCCGCAGTTTTCAAATCACGCGGGGCAGGACGCGGCTGGAAACACTTAGTAACGGTTGAATTCGGGGCGAAGACAATTTTAGTTCCCGACCGGGAAACCTTCCTCCGCACTATTCGTCCGACCCAACCGCGAGACTCCTCCGCTCAACCGATGAACCGCCGAATCGTCTGCCTGGTAACCGCCACCGCCGTCGCCGGGCTCACGGGCTGCTCCTCCGGCGTCGCGCCCTCCAAGACCGCATCGGGCGCCGGCGCGGGTGCGATGATCGGCGGTGTTGGCGGAGCGGTGGTGGGGAACAACAGCAGCATGGGCACCGGCACCGGTCTGGCCGCTGGCGCCGCGGCGGGAGCCATCATCGGCGGCATCGTGGGCATGGTGCAGGATGCCAAGGACCGCAAGGAGCAGGATCGTCTGGCGCAGGAACGCGCCTACCAGCAGGGGCTCGCGAAAAAGCGCCAGGCGGAGGATAAACTTAAGGCCGATTTGCAGGAAGAACTCGAGATCGCCGAAGGCTTCCGCATCTCGGATCTGGAACTTTCCGATGCCAAGAAGAAGCTCGAAGGGGCCGAGGAACGCCTCAAGCGGCTGAGGGACGAGCGTTCCGCCGCGCTGGCCAAGAAAAAGCAGTTCGACGAGGCCAACGAGAAGACCCTGCAGACCGAGGCTGAGATCGCCCGTCTCGAGGAGGAGTTGGCCCGGCTCAAGGGCGAGGAGGCAGCCGCTTCGCGTAAGCCCGGTGACGCGGCGCCGGCTCCCACCACGGTAGTTCGGCCTTCCAACTAGTCAGGTCTGCCTTCCCGGGCCACCATGCATGCTGCGCCCGCCGTGGATACCGCGAAGCGCTCTGTCGTTTTCAGCTCCGCCTTGCTCATGATGTTGGGCGCGGGTTGCGGGACGCCCGGGCACCAGGTGAAGGTTGACGCCATGGCGCGGGAAGAGGGTGCGCGCGATGCCCAGTCCTACGTCCTGAGGACGCGCGGCCCGGCGGCCACGGATGATTCCCTGCGCGCCCGGGAGGCGACCGAATTCATCCGCACCGCCCTCTCGGGCAAAGGTCTCTACGAGGCGCCGAGCGCCGAGCGCGCCGACCTCGTCATCGAGGTCGACTACGGCGTCGACGCTCCCCGCTCCAAAGTCGAGCGGGTCACGGTGCCGATCTACGCGCAGGTGGGCGGCGGCGTCCGGTACGGCACGGTCGCCGGCCGTGACGCCCAGGGCAACGCGGTGCAGCGTTCAGTCGCGGTCTACGAACCGCCCAGGACGGAGATCGTGGGTTACGACGAGGTTCCGCGGCTGGTGACCGTCTACGAGAAGTACCTGAAGATTTCGGCGCGGGAGAACCGGGCCACGAGCGAAGGCCGCCCGCCCACGGAGTTGTGGACGATCCATGCGAGCACGGAGGACGAGAGCAAAGACATCAGGAAGTACCTCCCGATCATCGCCTCCGCGACCATCGACTTTGTCGGGGAGGGCACGACCGCGGAGAAGACGGTGAAAGTCCGCGCGGACGGACCCGGGGTGGACTTCATCCGCAAGGGCATGGGGCAACCGGTGGAGCCGCCGGCGGTGCCCGCGCCGCGGGGCTAGGCGCGTGCCGGACTAGCGGCCGCGGCGCGAAAAGGGCGCCTTGGTTCGGCCGGTGTGGTGGGCCCAGCACCAGCGCGCCAGCGCCGGCAGCAGCAGGATCGCGCCGACCATGTTCACGAGAAACATGAAGGTGAGCAGGAGGCCCATGTCGGCCTGGAACTTCAGGCTGGAGAAAACCCAAGTGCTGACGCCGATCGCCAGGGTGAGGCCGGTGAAAACCACGGCGGCGCCGGCGTCCTTGAGGGCGGCGAACATCGCGTCCTCGAAATATTCCCCGGCCCGCAGATCGGCGAGCAGGCGGGCGAAGATGTAGATGCCGTAGTCCACGCCGATGCCGACCCCGAGCGCGACCACCGGCAGCGTGGAGGTCTTCAATCCGATCTCGAGGAAGGCCATGACCGCGTAAGCCAGGTAGCTCACGATGGCGAGCGGCAGCACGATGCACACCGCGGCGCGAATGGAGCGGAACGCGATCAGGCAGAGGGCGATGACCGCCCCGAAGACCCAGAGCAGGATGGGTTTTTCCGCCGCGGCCACGACCTCGTTGGTCGCGGCCATCACGCCGGCATTGCCGCCGGCGAGGCGGAATTTCGCCTTGGCCGAGGGGCGCGCGACCGAGAACTCACTCACCGCGTCGGTGACCGCGGTGAGAGTCTCGGCCTTGTGGTCCGTGAGGAAGATCATGACCGGCATCACGCTCGAGTCGGCGTTCAGCAGTCCCGTGGCGGTGTCGACGTGGCTGACGGCCTGGGCCAAGGCCTGTTGGTTCAGCGGCAGCACGCGCCACTTCAGGGAACCCTCACTGTAGCCTGCGTTGATCCCCTTGGCGACGGAGGCGAGCGAGACGACGGATTGCACGCCGGGCACCTCGCGCAGCCGGCCCTCGAACTCATCCATGAGCGAAAGCACCTCGTGGTCGACCGCGGCGTCGGGCGCGGCCTCCACCATCACGGTGAGGATGTCGATGCCGATGCTGAACTCGCCGGTGATCACGCGTGCGTCCCGGTTGTAGCGGGAGTCGGCGTGGAGCTCGGGCACGCCGGCATGCAGGTCGCCGATCTGGACACGTGTCGACTGGTGCATGCCCCAGGCGCCGAGGCCGAGACCCGCGAGGATGATGAGCAGCGAGGGCCGCGTGCGCATGCCGCGGGCGAGTCTCCGCCAGAAGGCGTCACCCCGTTCCCGGCGCGCGGCGACCCAGGAGGCGTACGAAGGAGGCAGGCGCAGGTAGGAGAGCAGCAGGGGAAGCAGGAAGAAGTTGGTGATCGTGATCACGCTCACCCCGAGGCTGGCGTTGATCGCGAGCTCCTGGATGACCGGGATACGGATCACGAGCATCGTGATGAAGCCGATGGTGTCGGTCAGGAGCGCGACGATGCCCGGGACGATGAGCTGGAGGAAGGCGGCGCGGGCGGCTCCGGTTCCGTCCTGCCCCTTGAAGACCTCGGTGCGGAAGGTGCAGATCTTCTGGACGCCGTGGCTGACGCCGATCGCGAACACGAGGAAGGGCACCAGGATGGAGAACGGATCCATGCCGTAGCCGAGCGCCGTCAGCGTCCCTAGCTGCCAGATCACCGCGACGAGCGAGCAGGCGACGGGCGCGAGCGCCAGCTTCCAGCGCCCGGCGTAGTTCCAGACCAGAAGGGAAGTGACCAGGATCGCCGCCCCGAACAGGGAGATGACGCCTTGGGCGCCATCGCTCACATCGCCGATGATCTTGGCGAACCCGATGACGTGGACGGTGACCCGGCCGGTGGTGTCGGTCTCGATGCGCTCTCGGATTTTTTCCAAGCCGCGGGAGACCCCGGTGTAGTCGATTTTCGCGCCGCTGCGCGGATCGATCTCCAGCAGTTGCGCGCTGATGATGGCGCCGGAGAAATCGTTTGCGACCAGTTGGCCGAGCCGGCCCGACTTGATGATGTTTTCCCGCACGCGCGCGAAGGCCGCGGGCGAGGGCGAGAAGTCCGCCGGCATCACGTTGCCGCCCGCGAAGCCATCCTCCACCACCTCGATGTAGCGGACATTCGGGGTGAAGAGGGACTGCACCTGCGGGCGGTCCACCGCGGGCAGGAAGGTCACCTCGTCCGTGGCGCGCTTCAGTTCGCGGAAAAACTCCGGGGTGAACATGTCGCCCTCCCGCGCCATCAGGGCCACGAGCACGCGGTTGGCCCCTCCGAAGTTCCCTTGGTGCTTCAGGAACGTCTCGATGTAAGGGTGCTTTTGCGGAAGGGTCTTGTTGAAGCTGGCATCCACCTTCAGCCGCGTCGCAAGCACCGCCATCCCCGCGGTGAGCACGAGGAACAGCGTCACCAGCAGGTTGCGGTGCCGGAACATCCAATCCGCGAAGCGCTCGATCACCGGGGGTTGGGCGGAAAGAGCCAAGGGCTTCAGGGGAGTTTTAGCGCGGTGGCGCCGGCCTCGCCGAGGGCGAGCACACGGCCTTCGCCTAGATCGACGAGTTCCGCGATTGCAGTGGTGGGAGCGGAGGAGGCCGCGGAGAGGGTGCGGCCTTCGTCGGTGCTCACCAGAAGGTGCCGCGCCTGGCCGGCGAGAAAGATGCGTTTGTCAGGAAGAGGAAGTGCGGAGGCCACGAGCACGGGCGGCGCGCCGGTGATCTCCTGCCACGAGGCCCCGTCGTCTTCCGAACGGAAAACGTGCCCGCGGAGGCCGTACGCCAGGAGGACGCGCGCCCCGAGGGGCAGGACCCCGAAGAAGGATCCTTGGTAGGCGCTCGGGATAGGAAGCCATGTGGCTCCTTTGTCGGTGGACCTCAAAAGGGTGCCGGCCTCCCCGGCGATGTAGAGCGTTCCGGAGGGACCGGCCGAGATGCGGTTAAGGTGGAAGTCCTCCTCGCGGATCCTTCGCGTTGTCCAGGTCGCGCCACCGTCCATGGTGGTGGCGAACAAGCCGTATGCTCCGATCGCGATCGCTCGCTGCTCGTCGAGCGCGAGCACGTCGAGGAACGAATCGGTTCGGTTTTTACCTTGGAATTGGCGCGACCAGGTCAGGCCGCGGTCGACCGAGACCAGGATTTCGGCCTCGTGTCCGACGGCCCAGCCGCGGCGGGGCAGCGGGACAGGGGGGAAACTGACCCCCGTGAGGGTCGCGCGCGCGGGGGTGGTGGCGCGACGCCAGCTGGTGCCGCGGTCGAGGGACACCAACGCGGTGCCGCGCTCTCCCACGGCGACGACCGAGGACCCCGCCAGCGCCCCGTCGAGGAGCAGCATGGAGGGTTTCACGCCTTGGGCGTGAAGGGGCGAAAGCAGCCCGGCGGCGAGCAGCAGCCAGCGGCCGGGCAGGGTGGGCGGGCGGGAGCGGACGTGCACGGGGGTTCCGCCCGGGCTGGTGCTAGACCGTTCCCGCTGCGGGGTGGTAATCCCGGCACGGGACCGTGCGTCTAGCCATCAGCGGACGCCCTCACGGCGCAGCGACTCCGGGGTGTAGTCCGAGGGCGACCGCTTGATTCCGAAGTCATACATCTTGTTCTCGTTATCGAGGCCGACCGCCAGGTACCGGCCGTTCTGCAGATCTAGATGGACCTCGAGGGTGCTCCAGAACGCCTGCGCGTCGTAGTAATTGATGCAATGCGCCTCGGAGACACGCCAGAGCTGGCCGCGGCCGTCATACTGGTCGGCGGCGAGAATCTGCCACGAGTCCTCGTCGATGAAGAACGTGCGACGGCTGTAAAGGTGGGACGTGCCCGGCTTCAGTTTGGCCTCCACGACCCAGACGCGATGCAGCTCATAGCGGGCGAGATCCTGGTTGATGTGCTGGGGCTTCAGGATGTCGGACACCTTCAGCTTGTCGCTGTGCAGGCGGTAGGAGTTGTAGGGCATCAGCATCTCCCGCTTCCCGACCAAGGTCCACTCGTAGCGGTCGGGTGCGCCGTTGAACATGTCGAACTGGTCGCTGGTGCGCTGGCCGTCGGCGGCGGTACCGGGGTTGTCATAGGCGACCTGCGGGGCGCGGGTGACCCGGCGACGTCCGGCGTTGTAAACCCACGCGCGGCGCGGCTCACGGACCTGATCCATCGTCTCCTGGGCGAGCAGGATCGTGCCGGCGAGCCGGGCGGGCTGGGTCACGGCCTGGCGGAAGTAGATGAGCGTGTTGCTCTCGTCGAGCTCCTTGGCGGTGATCCCCGGCCGAGCGTAGTTGAAAAGGAAGTCCTCCTCAAGACGCACCAACTGGTAGCCGCCCGCGCGCTCCACTGCCGCCTGGTCGATGTTGCGCGTGGCCGCGACGCCGCGGTAGCGCGTCAGGAAGTTCCACAACACCTCGAGTGCCGACTGCGGGACCGGGAAGGGCACGCCCACCGTGGCCCCACTGATGCCATTGCCCCCGCCCACCAGCTTGGCGGACGCGAGGTTGGCCTTCGTGGCGTCATAGATCCGCTGGGGATTGGAGGCGCTGCGGCGCGCCGGATACACCACCATCTTGTAGTTCGGGTACGCCTTCAGCACGGCCTGTTGGCCGGGGGAAAGCTTATCGGCGTATTGACCGGCGCTGGCGCCGGTGACGGTGAACAGCGGTTGATCGGCCGCGAACGGATCGGGGTGGTGCTGCCCGGGCTTGTAGCCAGCCGGAGGAGTTGTGATGCCGCCGGCCCAGGCGGGGATGGAGCCATCGGCGTTACCTTTGGCCTCCGCCCCGAGCGGGGTGAGGTCGGCGCCCAGACGGGAGGCGTCGGCGGCATGCAGGGCGCCGGCGAGCGCCAGCGGGAGGAGAAGCGAGGTGCTTTTCATGGGGCGGGGTTCGGGGGCTTCAGAACGAGTACTTGACGGTGGTCGCGAAATAGTCGCGGTCAGACAAGAGGTTGAACTTTCCGGCGCCGGAGAAGTTCACGTAGCGGAACTCGAGCGCCCAAGCGTTGCGGTAGATGAACTCGACCGAGAGGTTGAGGCTCTTGCGGCCGCGGATGAAGTTACCGAGCGGCAGCGGGGTGTTGCCGCGGACGTCCTGCGTGAAGGCGACGGTCGGCTGCATGTTCACGTTGGGGAACACATTGTTGTAGTCGAGGCGGCCGAGCAGTTGGTAGCCCCAGGAGAAACTGTCGGCGAACGCGTTCTCGGGAGTGGCGGGGTTTTGCGAGAAGCCGGTGCCGATCATCGCGGAGGCGGAGCCCGAGGTATTGGTCGCCGGACCGTCGTAACGCAGGGTCTGCTTGGACGGAAGGTTCGTCATCACGCCGCCGATTTCGCCGAGCAGGGTGAACTGCTGCGCCCCCAGCGTCGGCCCAAAGACCTTGGTCAGCGTGGTCTGCGCGGTCCACACGTCGTGACGGCGGAAGCCGGGGATCTCCCGGCCGTACTGTCCGAGGTAGTTGCCGACCTGGTTGTTGGCACCGAACTGCGGGGCGAGCGTGGAGAGGGCGGCGAACAGCAATTCGACGTCGTCGACTTGCAGCGGGACGTCCTGCTTGAGCGAGACCTCGCCCTGCCAGGAGATGCCGGTGTTGCCGAGCGAGGTGTTGAAGCTGGCGCCGAAGAGCTTCAGGCCCTCCTTGTACTCGGTGAAGTAACGGCCCGAGGCGGCGGCGGCGAGGAGTGCGATCTGGCGCGCGCCGGCGATCGCCGCCTGCACGGTCGGGCTCTGCAGGGTTGCGATCTCGACGGGCGTCAGCGTGGCGGGCGCGAGCGATGACTTCACGATCATCTGGAAGATCGCGGCGGCCTGCGGGCCGGCCTGCGCGGCGGGAACCCCGCCGCGGATGAACGCCGCCGTGAGGGGGGCGGTGAGATTGGTGTCGATCGCCGCGGTCGGGGTGCGGGCGCTGAGGACCGGCGAACGGCTGTTGTAGCGCGCGAAGTAGAGACCGAACTCCGTGCCGCCGAGGCCCGGGGCGAGGATACGAGTCGAGACACCGTACTGGTTGAAGTTGGAGGCGTCGCGATCGTTGGCGCGGGGGATGCCGCCGACCGAGCTGCCGATGTCGGCGATGCTGCCGAAGCCCAGCCAAACCTGACTGCCGCCGCGGCTGGCAAAGTCATTGGTCGAGAAATACGTGCCGGCCGGCTCGAGCTCGTTGCGGCGGAACTCCAGCAGCCAGAAGGGCTCCACCGTGATGTTGGAGGTCACTCCCAGGGAGGCCTTGATCATGTTCACCGGGAGCAGCGCCTCCTTCAGCTCGGAGCCGGGGACGCGCAGCTTCGAGAGATCGGCGGAGTTCACGACGTTGATGCCGTTCGGGATGAACGTGCTTTCACCCAGGCTCAGCACCTGGCGGCCGAAACGCAGGTCGAGCGGCATACCGCCCGCGACGTCGAGTTTCATGCGGCCGAAGAGATCGAGCAGCTGGGCGCCGCGGATCGTGCGATCCTTCGCCTGCTCGGAAAGGGGAGTGCGGCGGGTATCGTCGGCCTTGAAGTCCTGGTACCAGTAACCGCGGGCGAGCGCGTTGAAATTGCCGTAGCGCACCTCGACATCGTGGTTGCCCTTGAGCAGCTGGGAGGCCCAGCCCTTGCCGTAGTTCAGGTTGCCGTCGTCGGTGTTGGCCGAGTTCAGGCGTCCGGCGACGCCGTTGAACGCGGAGGCGGACGAGTAGAAGTCGGGGCTCGGGTCGCTCAGACGGTAGAGGCCGCCAAAGGATAGGGTGGAGTCGAACTTCACCTCGACGTCGCCGGAGGAGAGCTTCATGGCGCTGGCGGCGGGTACTAGCAGGGCCAGCGCGGCGGCGGAGCCGGCCAGGCGGAGGAGTGCTCGCGAGGAGCGGGTATGGTTTTGCGCGTTCATTGGGCTTGTAGGGTCCAGCAGAGGTTGGGTTTGGGCCGAGCTTGGCGCCGGTGAAACGTCCCGGCCGGCGCCGTCAGGGAATGCCCTAGAAAAGGTCGGCCCTTACCCATGGAGCAAGAGCGAAGATGGCGCCGTGGGGCTATTTCAGCTGAGGCTTTGACGCGGCTCCGGAATGGACAAACCTGCCGGTTCCTAAATGCAGGCTGTCAGCCATATCCACATCAAGGGTGCCCGGGAGCATAATCTCCGGGACCTCGAGTTGCGCATCCCGCGCGGCAAACTGGTCGTGGTGACCGGCCCCAGCGGGTCCGGAAAATCGTCCCTGGCCTTCGATACCCTCTATGCCGAGGGGTACCGGAAGTACATTGAGTCGCTCAGTGCCTCGGCCCGCGCCGTCCTCGACCAACTCAAGCGCCCCGACGTCGATTTCATCCACGGCCTGTCGCCCGTGCTCGCCATCGAGCAGCGGACCGGCACCGGCGGCCCCCGCACCACCATCGCCACCGCAACCGAGATCGCCGACTACGCCCAGCTGCTGTGGGCTTTGGCCGGCGAACAGCTTTGCCCGGCTGACGGCGGACGGGTGGTTCGCAGGTCGTTGGACGACAACGTGCAGCGTATCCTGACCGAGTGTGCGGGGGAACGGGTCATGTTGCTCGCGCCCTGCATGAAGGCCAAGCCGAGCGTCCTCAGGGAGGAGCTTCCCCGGCTTCGCCAACGTGGCTTCCAGCGCGTGCGGATCGCCGGCGAGATCAAGTCCCTCGACGACACGCGATTGATCCCCACCGGGGCGGGAACGCGCGAAATCGAGGTCGATCTGGTCGTCGATCGTTTGGTCGCCGCGGCGGAGCAGCGGAGCCGTCTGGCGGACTCCTTGGAGCTGGCGTTTCGGGAGGGGCGGGACCGAGCTGTCGTCCTTTCCCAACGCAAGACCGAGGATCCGTGGAGGGAGCTCAACCTGAGCCAATCCCTGGCCTGCGACATCTGCGGGGAGGTTTTCGCCAAGCTTACCGGTCGCCATTTCTCCTTTAGCCACCGGGAGGGTGCTTGTCCGACGTGCGACGGCCTCGGGCGGAAATTACGCTTCGTCCCGGAGTTGATTGTGCCGGACCCCGACAAGTCAGTCCGGGAAGGCGCGCTCAAACCGTGGCGTATCGGCGGCAAGAACCTGATCATCCGGCACAACGCCCTGCTGAAGCAGTTGGCCGAGCAACTGCCGTTTGATCCGGAGAAGCCGTGGCGCGAGTTGCCCGACGAAACCCGGCGTGTGCTGCTGCAGGGCGCGGGAGAACGTGAGTTTGCGTTCAAGCTGCGGCGCATGCGCGAGCCCAAGGCCATGCGTTTCGACGGGGTCATCGCCGATCTGGAGGAGAGTTTTCGAAACACCGACAGCGACGGGTTCCGGGCGCGGCTCACCACGTTCATGATCAGCGGTCCTTGCCCGGAATGCCGGGGCAACCGCCTCAACGCCCGCAGTGGTGCGGTGCGGGTTGCCGGCCGCACCTTTCCCGAGTTCATGGGGCTGGACATCGCCGCGGCGCACGCGCTGGCCCGCGAGCTTTGCGCGACCTTCGGTGAGAACCCCGCGTTGCGCGAGGTGGTCCACGGCGTCGAGCAGCGGCTGCACTTCCTCCTCGAGACCGGGCTGGGTTACCTGACGCTGGAGCGCGATTACGGCACCCTTTCCGGCGGCGAGGCCCAGCGCGTTCGTCTCGCGACGCAGCTTGGCATGGGGCTGGTCGGCGTCATTTACGTCCTGGACGAGCCGAGCATCGGCCTGCACCCGCACGACAACCGCAAGCTCCTCGACACGCTCGTGGCCCTGCGCGATCGCGGCAACACCGTGGTGGTGGTGGAGCACGACGAGGACACCATGCGGATCGCGGATGAGATCATTGAGCTGGGTCCGGAGGCGGGGACGGAGGGCGGGCGGCTCCTGTTCCAGGGCGCGCCCTCCGCGTGCATGGCCCTTTCCGCCAAGCAATCCCGCACGGGTCCTTACCTGTCTCGGGCGCTGGCCGTCACCCGTGACGCCAAGCGCAAGGAGCCCGACGGAGCCTGGCTGACTGTACGCGAGGCGAAGGCGAACAACCTGCGGGGCATCGACGCGCGTTTCCCGGTCGGTCTGCTCACGTGCGTCACGGGTGTAAGCGGCTCGGGCAAGAGCACGCTCGTGCTCGACATCCTCGCGGCGCAGGCGGCCCGGCGCCTTAATGGCGCGCGGACCCTCCCGGCGGCGCACCGCGCGGTGGAGAATCTGGATTTCTTCGGCAAGCTGGTGCAGGTCGATCAGGAGCCGATCGGCCGTAGTCCCCGCTCCAACCCCGCCAGCTATGTCGACCTGCTCCCGCTCCTCCGCGATCTCTACGCGCAGCTGCCGCTGGCCAAGGTTCGGGGCTACAAGGGCAGCCGCTTTTCCTTCAATGTGCGCGGCGGGCGTTGCGAACGCTGCCAGGGCGACGGAGCCATCCGGCTCGACATGCAGTTCATGCCCGACGCCTACGCGCCGTGCCCGAGCTGCAACGGCCGGAGGTTCAACCGCGAGACGCTGGAGGTGCTTTTCCACGGCCGGTCGATCGCCGACGTGCTCGACCTTACGGTGCGCGAGGCGATCCAGCTTTTCCGCAACATCCCGCGGGTGCTCGACAAGCTGGAGACGCTCGACGCCGTCGGTCTCGGCTACCTCACGTTGGGTCAATCGGCCACGACGCTTTCCGGCGGCGAGGCGCAACGCATCAAGCTTTCCCTCGAGCTCAGCCGGCGCCAGCAGGGGTCGACCCTCTACATTCTCGACGAACCCACCACCGGCCTCCACTGGACCGACATCCAGCGGCTCATGGATCTGCTCTTCCGCCTCCGCGACGCCGGCAACACCGTGATCGTCATCGAGCACAACCTGGACGTTATCAATCTGGCCGACTGGATCATCGACCTCGGCCCGGGCGGCGGAAAGGACGGAGGGGAACTGGTCTACGCCGGATCCCGGGCGGACGCCGAGAAGTGTGAGCGATCGCTCACCGGCGCCGCGCTCCGCCGCTGGCGCGAGGCGGCGCGGAATTGACCCTCCGGCAAGGCGAGAGGAACCACGAAAGAGGCGGAAGGCACGAAACCGAACCGTGGGCCCACGGAACACGGCGGCGCGGCACCGCCGAAACCGAAGCGTCGTCCGGGCTGCACCGCGCTGGGAGGGACGAGGGAAAGGAGAGGGAGTGAGGGAGATTTGGTGGAATGAATCTCCGACCATCCGAGGGAACCCGCCAAAGGCGGGTAACACCCTCGGCCACATCGCACGCCTTTCTACACGAGCTTCGTCCCGGCTCTTGCTGACGAATGACATGCGTCCTCAACCCGCCGGCCATCTACGCGAGCGAGGAGGATAAGACCTGGGGCGTCGCCCTCACGGAAGACCTTACCGTGCTCGTCGAATACGACGAGGCAAAGGATTGCCTGGTACTCGCCGGCGAGTTGGGCACCCCGCCGGACGGCGACCGCACCGCGCTCTACGAGCTGCTGCTGCGGATGAACTACCACTGGGACACCACGGGCGGGATCCGGATGGCGCTCGACGGTCCCGCGGGCCAGGTGGTGCAGGTGTACGAGCTCGCCACCGAGGGACTGGAGGCCACCCGGCTGGGCGCGACCGTGACGGCCTTCGCCGAGACGGCGGTGGCCTGGCGGGAGATCATCCAGCGCTCGGGCTCCGCCCCGGACGCGATGCCGGAGGACCCGCCGGCGAACTTCGGTCTGCGGGCCTGAGCCGGCCCCCGCTTTTTCTCCCCCACCCAGACCGACGATGCCCATCAACACCCAGCAACTCCGCACGGCGCTGCAATCCACCGGGGAGATCTAGCATCCGCACCTCCGCAAGGTGGATGACCCGGCAAGGCTCCTGCAAGCGGTGCTGGACCAGCGGGTGCCCGACCCGAAGCGCGACCCGTTCGCGGAGATCCGTCGTTCCCTGCGGGACGAGAACTCGCTGACCTCGTTCGCCCTGGCCTGCCTGAGGAAGGCCGGCAAACCGGCCGCGGCGTGGGCCGACCGCGCGACCGCGCAAGGCATCTACGCGGAATTGCTGCAGCACCCCAGCCTGCGGAAGGCCTGAAGCGCCGGCCCGCGCCGGGCCCCCGGACGGTGGCGGTCGCCCGCTTTCCGGCCTGCTGCCGGCCATCCGCGGGCACTGCGGGTGCAGCGCTCCTGCGGTCATCCTTCGGTTATCCTTCGGTTCTGACTGTAGAAATCCAGGGTTCTCCCTCTGAGCGACCGAAAGATAACCGAAGGATGACTGGAGGATCACTGAAGGCAGACCGAGGGCACGCGCCAAGGAGAAGCGGCGCGCATTGGACATCCTGTCCCGGTCGCGCTTCCGTCGCGTTGTTCCCGGCTCAGGCCACGGCGAGCACCGGGGCCTCGAACCCGCCGCGCTTGAAGCGCAGGGACGATCCCCACAGTCCTCCCCCTGATGGAAGTCTGCAGGATTTAGCCGAGAAGGCTAAAGCTGCCGGCTTGGACTTCTCACCCGAGATTCCTCCCCACGAATTCGATTAGAGGACATACCTCTGCGTTGACGGGTCACGGCAGAATAGCGTCCGGAGACGCCCCGGTCGTGGCGGCGGACCAGGCCTGCCCACCGAAGCCTCGGCGAAGAGGGGAGGTCCGCTCTCCCGGAAGGCGTGCGGTCCTCCTGAAAGGATTCCGGCGACCGAATCAGCGGCCGGACTCGCGGCGGGCCCGGATCAACTCCTCGAGAAAGCTCCGGTCGGCGCGGTCCTTCTCGCGCGGCCCCTGTTTCAGGCGGAGCAGCAGGGCGGGGCCGGCGAAAGGAATCGGTACCCCGTCGACGACCTCGGTTTCGATGCCTCCGGCCGCGTCCTCGAAGCGCACGCCGCAGGCTTCGGTCATAAGGTCGATGGTGATGTCGTCGTTGACCCGCACCACGACCCACGCGGCGATGTCCTCGTCGCCCAATTCGCGGATCGCGCGGTCGGGCAGGATCTCCAAGGCGCGCTTGACGAGCGCCTGGTTGGCCCGATCCCGGGCGATGAGGAGGTCGATGTCCTCGGTCGCCCGGACCAATCCGAGCCGGTTGATCGCGAAACCGCCGATGACGACGTAGGCCACGCCGAGGCGGTTGAGTTCGCGGGCGAGGGCCACGAGGTCGGCCCCGTCGGGGACCCGCGTCAGTTCCTGCGGCGGAGGTTCGCCGTCCATAAGTCGAGGTCCTCGTGGCGACGGAAACGGAAGACGCCCTTGGGCTGGCCGGCGGAGGCCGGGCGCAGGCGGGCAGCGGTTCGCTGGAGGCGATCGAAACGCTGCCACGGCGTTTTTCGCAGCGTGCCGACGACCCGGACGGGTGAGGCTTCCATAGGTCCACAATCCGTGGGGTTCCGGGACGGTCAAGCCCGACCGTGATGGTACCGCCCACGAAGCAGGTAGGGCGCGTCGGCGGCGGCCCCGGCCTGCCCGGCTGCCGCAGATTAGCGATTCACGGCCTGACCCCGTCCTTCGGGCAGACCCCGTCCTTCGGGCCGCCCCAGGGAGAAGCGACGCGCGTGGGACAGCCTGTCCTGGTCGCGCCGTCGGCGAGGCCCGGGGCCCCCTTTCGCGCGGGATCGAACGGATTACTGCCGGGCGCTGCCCACCAGATTGGCCACGAGCTGGTCGATCTCCGGATTCACCCGGGCGGCAATCTCGCCCGGCTTCGACAGGTTCTGGCCCTCCAGAAGGGCGGCGAGGGCGGGTGCGCTGATCCCCTGAAATCTGGGCCGGTTGCGATGTTAGTCCGCGGCTTTAGAAAGAGCCCAGACCATGAAAGGCAAACGACACGCGACGGAACAGAAGATCCGCATCTTGCGGGAAGCCGACGGCGGCAAGAATATCGTGGAGGTGTGCAAGGAGCATAATATCTCCGAGGTCACGTTCCACCGTTGGAAGCGGCAGTTTGGCCAACTCGACGTCAACGAGGCGAAGCGGATGAAGGAATTGGAACGT
>CAIUOU010000193.1 GCA_903900845.1 uncultured Opitutia bacterium | reverse complement strand
CGCGGTTGAAACCGCCGGCGGTACGCGCTCGGGGTCTCGTCCATGATGCGGCGGAACTCCTTCGTGAAATGACTCTGGTCGGCGAAGCCGAACTCGCTGGCGACCTCGGCGAGCGACTTTTTCGTGAAGACCAGCGGGCTGCAGCTCATCCGCACACGCAGGCCGCGGAGATAGTCGTGCGGCGAGGTCTGGTAGGCGGCCTGGAACTGGCGCTCGAACGCGCGCACCGACAACCCGCAGGCGCGCGCGAGGTCCTCGTTGGTGATGCGTTCCGCGTAATGCTCGCTGATGAAGCGGATGGCCACCCCGAGCGGGGCGCCGGTCGCGGCCGGCGGCATCGAGCCGGCGCGCGGGAGCGGACGCGTGACACCCGCGGTGCCGACGATGCGGCCGGCCGCGTTGCGCAGCGGTACCTTTGACGTCACGCACCAGCGCGCCGTGTGGTCGAAGCGTCCGACGAGCTCGATGCGCGAGAGGATCTTCTCTCCGCGCAGCACGCGTTCGTCGTCCATCCGGTACTGGTTCGCGAGCACCTCGCCGCAGAAATCGTAGTCGGTGCGCCCGATGATCTCGGCGCGCGTCCGCACGCCGAAATTCAGCAGGAACGGCACGTTGACCCACTCGTAGTGGCCCGCCTCGTCCTTCATCCAGAGCGGCGTGTCCTCGAGGTAATCGAAGAGCTCGATGACCTCGGGCGCGACGGTGCCGATGCGGCTGAGCGTCGCGAGCATGGTCTCTTCCCCGGAGGTCATCTCGCCATCCCAACCGCGCCGCGCGCCGCGCGGCAAGCACGCGGAAGGCCGCGGCCTCAGTCGTTGAACCGCTGGCGGGAGTTGGTGCGGAGGTAGTCGGAGATCTCTTCGGCGAAGAGAGCGCCGAACTGCTCGCGCTTGCGTTCGCCCAGGCCGGGGATGCCCGTCATGTCCCGCTCGGTCGCCGGATAATGGCGGGCCATCGCGCGGAGGGCGGCGTCGCCGAGTATGATGTAGGCCGGCACGCGGCGTTCGTCGGCGAGTTCCTTGCGGAGGGCGCGGAGACGCGCGAACAGGATCTCGTCGCACTCCACCTCGCCCGCCCGGCGCGCGGGCGCCTTCCGGGCCGTCGGCAGGTCCATCGGTTTCGTGAGCTGGATCGGGGTGCGGGCCCGCAGCACCTCGAGGCCTGAGTCGGTCAGCTCCAGCGTCGCGAACTCCCCGGGTGAGAGCGCGACATGCCCGAGGCGCATCAGCTCGCGCGCGACGGCGCTCCAGCCGCGTTCGTCGAGTTCCGGGCCGATGCCGTAGGTCGTGAGTTGGTCGTGGCCCCAGCGGCGGATCTTCTCGTTGACGACGCCGGTTAGCACGGCGACGACGTGGCGCAGGCCGACGCTGAAGCCGCTGTGGCGCGCGATGCGGTAGAGGCAGGAGAGGAATTTCTGCGCGACGACGGTGCCGTCGTAGGTTTCGCGCGGTTCGAGGCAATTGTCGCAAGCTCCGCAGGTGGCGGTGGGAAATCCCTCGCCGAAGTGGGCGAGCAGCGCGACGCGGCGGCAGCCGGCGCTCTCGGCGTAATTGACCATGTTGCGCAGCTGGTCGCGGGCGATCTTCTGTTCCTGCGCATCGGTGATCTCGTCGAGGAAGTGGGTCTGCTTGGCGATATCGCCGGGGCTGAAGAGCAGGAGGCAATCGCCCGGCAGGCCGTCGCGTCCCGCGCGGCCGGTTTCCTGATAGTAGCCCTCGATGTTCTTCGGCAGGTCGTGGTGAATGATCCAGCGGACGTTCGGCTTGTTGATGCCCATGCCGAACGCGATGGTCGCGCAGATGATGCGCGTCTCGTCGCGGAGGAACGCTTCCTGGTTCCTCGACCGCGTGTCGGCGTCGAGGCCGGCGTGGTAGGCGCGGGCCAGGAAGCCGCGGCCCGCGAGCGAGTCGGCCACCCGCTCGGCGGTCGAGCGGCTGGCGCAGTAGATGATGCCGCTCTCGTCCTCGCGCCGGCGGATGAAGTCGATGACCTGCTTGAGCGGCTGGTCCTTGGGGACGACGCGGTAGGTGAGGTTGGGGCGGTTGAAACTCGCGACGAAGGTCGCCGGGTCGCGCAGGCCGAGGTGTTGGATGATACCGGCCCGGACCCTTTCCGTCGCCGTGGCCGTGAGCGCCATCACGGGCACGCCGGGCAGCAACCCGCGCAGTTTCGCGAGCTGCTGGTACTCGGGACGGAAGTCGTGGCCCCACTCGGAAACGCAATGCGCCTCGTCGATCGCGAGGCAGGAGACGTTCCACGACTTCAGGTTTTCCTTCCAGCCGGCGAGCATCAGGCGCTCGGGCGCCGCATAGAGGAGGCGGAACTCCCCGCGGTGGAGGCCGCGCAGGCGCGAGCGCGCCTCGTCCTCGCCGAGCGTGGAGTTGAGAAAGGTCGCCGCCACGCCGCTGGCCTGCAGTGCGTCGACCTGATCCTTCATCAGCGCGATGAGCGGCGAGACGACGACCGTGAGCCCGTCGCGCGCGAGCGCCGGCAACTGGAAACACAGGGACTTGCCGCCGCCGGTGGGCAGCAGGGCGAAGACGTCGCGTCCGGCTAGCGTGGCCTCGCAGATCTCGCGCTGCAGCGGCCGGAAGCGGTCGTAGCCAAAAGTCGTGCGGAGGAGGTGATGGATTTCTGGCAAGGTCTTCAGCGGGCGGGCGCGCGGCGGGCTTCCGCCAGCGCCGCGCGAAACTCCGCGTTATTCGGTTGGGCGCGCACCAGCCGCTCCAGATGCGGCAGGGCCTCTGTCGCCCGCCCCGAGTGGAGCAGCACGAGGGCCGTGGCGCGCCGCGCCTCGATGAAATCCGCGTCGATGGCGAGCGCTTGGCGCCAGGATTCGAGCGCCGCGGGGGCCTCGTCCAGTTCCAGCAGGACGTTCCCGAGGTTGTTCCACGGGCGGGGGTCCGCCGGCCGCAGGCTGGTGGCTGCCCGGTAGTGTTCGCCGGCCTCCCGCCGCCGGCCCGCCTGCAAGGCGACGCGGCCCAGTTCCACCCGGACTTCGCCGAGAGCGGATCGCGCGGCGGTGTGCTCCGGAAAGGCCGTCAGAACCCCCTCGAGGAGTGATCGCGCCTCGGCGTGCCGGCCTGCGCGGACGTGGCAGAGCGCGAGGTTGTGGCGAGTGTCGGGATCGCCCGGCCGCAGGCGTTCCGCCTCGGTGAAGTGCCGTTCGGCGGCCGCGAGATCACCCCGCGCGAATTCCGCGCGTCCAAGATTGTGGTGGGCGCGGGGGTTGGAGGGCCTCGTCCGCACGGTGTCGGTCCAAAGGGTGATCTCGTCGCGGTAGACTTGGTGGCGGAGTCCGGACACGACCGCGAGGGCGGTGATCGCGACGGCGCCCGCAGCCGCGCCGGCGCGCGGCAGGCAACGGACGAGGAGCACGGCCAGGAACGTGACCGGCAGGGCCAGCGCCAGGTACATCCGGTGGTCGGCGATCGTCTGGGAGGCTACGGGTACGACGCTGGAGGAGGGGGATAGGCAGAGGAAAAAGGCGGTTCCCGCGAAGCCGAGCGGCCGGGCCCTCCAGGCGCCGTGAAGCGCCGCACCCAGCAGGGCGAGGACCGCGAGACCCGCGGGCAGCGCGGCCGGCAGACTCGAGAGGACCGGCCCATGATCGAAGACGAGGGGATGGGGCCAGACGGTGTGTTGCACATAACCGGCGATCGCTTCGCCCTGGGTCACCAGGTAATCCTTCACGCTGACACCTCCGTCCCACCCGGCGGAGCCTCCGCGCCCGCGTCCGGCCGCCACCAGCACGCCGAGCGGCACCCAGGTCGCGGCCAGAACCGCGTAGAACCTCCCCCGGCTCACCAGCAGATCTCTCCAGGAAGGGGCATGAAAGCAGCGGTCGTAGAGGGCCAAAAGGAGCGGCGTGATCGCGGCCGTCTCCTTGGCGAGCATGGCGGCGCCGCAGAACAGCACGGTGGCGGCTCGCCAGCGTGCCACGGGCACGCCGTCCAAAGAGCGCGCGAACGCGGCCAGCGCGGCGAGCGACCCCAGCGCGGCGAGCACCTCGGTGCGCTGGACCACGTAGACGACCGCGGAGAGTGACAACGGGTGAAGCAGCCACGCTCCGGCGGCCAGAATGGCGGTCGTCCGGGCCCGGTCAGGCGGGTGGGACAACCGGATCAGCGTGCGCCGGACGATCAGGGCGAGGAGCAGTGCGGTGAGGCCGTGCAGCAGCACGTTGCCGGCGCGCAGGGCGGGCGGAGAGTCAAGGCCGGCCGCCGCCTGCAGCGCGAAGGACCATGCGGAGAGCGGGCGGCCCCGCAGCGTCTCGCCGGGGTCCGCGCCCGCGCGCCAAACCTCGGACCACGCGCCGCGTGCCGCGATGTCCCGCGCGAGAGCGAGGGCCGGCTCGTCGTCCAAAACGAGCGGGCCGCCCAGTGCGGGCCCGACGGCGCCCGCCACGAGAGCAAGCAGGACCGCGGCGACCAGCAGGAGATCGCGGAAGGACGAGGAAGAGGCCGGGCGCGGCATCGGAAGGTGGAGGAAGACGGCCGGGCAGGGTGGGGGGAAGACCCTTTTCATCCCGTTTCCCGGTCAAGTGACAATCGTGTTAACCCGCGAATTTTGCGCCCGACGCCGGGCCGCGCCTTGACTAGGCCGCGGGGCAAGCCTTCGGTAATTCCTAAGGCCCCCCGCCGAACCATCCCAACCAAGCCATGCAAACCTCGCTGTTTCGAAAACTCATCCCGCTCCTCGCGTTCGCGCTCGGCGGCCTGACCCCCTCGGGCTGGGCCCAGCTCACCACCACGGGTATTTCCGGGTTTGTGCGGGACACCTCGGGCAAGCCGGTCCCCGGAGCCACCGTGTCCGCGGTCTACGCCCCCACGAACGCGCGCTTCGCGGCCGAGACCTCCGAGTCAGGCCGGTACAACCTGCGCGGACTTCCGGTGGGCGGACCTTACTCGATCACGGCCACCGCGGCCGGCTTCTCGGGTGTACCCGCCTCCGATGTGGTGACCCAGCTCGGCACGGACATCGACGTGAACATCACGCTCAAGTCCGAGGTCGTGGTGCTCTCGGCTTTCGTCGCGAAGGCGTCCCGCACCGACCTTGACGGTTCGGCGACGGGCTCGGGTGTCACCCTTTCCTCCGAGCGGTTGGAAGGCCGACCGACCTCCGAGCGTTCCCTCGCCGACATGGTGAGCGCCTCGCCCCTGGTCACCCTGCGCGAGACCTTCGGTGACCGCGAGGAGTCGCAGATCACCGCGTTGGGCCAGAACAACCGGTACAATTCGATCCAGATCGACGGGTCGCGCATCAACGACCTTTTCGGTCTCAACGGCACCGGTCTGGCCTCGTTCTTCAATCCGCTCTCGCTCGACACGATCGAGCAGCTCGCGGTGCAAGTCTCGCCCTACGACGTGCGTCAGGCCGGCTTCACCGGCGCCTCGATCAACGCCGTGACCAAATCGGGCACCAACCAGTTCCGCGGTTCCGTTTACACCTATTTCCGCGGCGACGAGCTGCTGGGCGTCAAGCTGCAGGGCTACAACCCGCGGGAAAACACCCTCAACGGCTCGAAGTTCACCCCGCGCTTGGAGCGCCAGACCCTCGGCGCGACGTTGGGCGGGCCGATCCTGAAGGACCGCCTTTTCTTCTTCGCTTCCTACGAGGACTTCGAGAGCACGAGCGCCGGACGCGACCCGCTCTTCACCGCCTCGCAGGAGACGCAGATCCTGCAGCGTCTCGGCCAGATCTCCCAGGCGGCGGGGCGCACGATTGATTGGGGCAATGCCGTCACGGGCCAGACCGCGAACATCGCTCAGGACAAGAAGCTCAGCGCGAAGGTCGATTGGAACATCAACGCCGACCACCGCCTTTCCGTTCGTTACACCACCACCGAGGGCGAGGTGCCGCAGTTCGGGAACTTCGCGAGTTCCAGTCTCACCCTGAATGGCGTGTCGGCCGGTATCACGACCTCGTCCGACGGGCATTTCTACGCGCAGACGCGGCAGGAGAAGACGATCGCCGGCCAGCTCAACAGCAGTTGGACGCGGAGCCTTTCCACCGAGATCAAGTACTCCTCGACCACCCAGGACCAGCTGACTCCGGTCAACACCAAGGCGCCGATGATCCTGATCGCGGGCGTCGCCGGCGTGAACCAGATCAACGGGCAGCCGGTGACCAACGGAGGCTACATCGTCGGAACGGAGCAGTTCCGGCACGGCAATGAGATTGCCGTCGACAGCCAGCAGCTCAGCGCGATCGCCACCTACTCGTGGAAGAACTTTGTCTTTTCCGCCGGCTTCGAGCGTGAACAGTCGGACTTCTACAACCTGTTTCGTCAGGGATCCTACGGTCGCGTCGCCTACCGCACGTTCGCGGATTTCCTGGCGGACACCAACGCGGTGATCGAGCGCAATGCGTACGATCCGGCGGCCCGTCCGGTGGCTGACATTTCCGACCTCACCACGACCGGCTTGTTCGCGCAGGCGAAGTGGGACGTGAACAACAGGCTCAGCTTCACCGGCGGCCTGCGCGTCGAGTTGGTGGAGACCAGCATTCGCCCGGCCCTCAATCAGGCGTTCCTCGCCGCGACGGGTTTCCGGAATGACGCCACGCCGGACGGCTCGAACAGCTTCTCCCCCCGGTTTGGCTTCAACCTGGCCCTCGATGAGGATCGCCGGCTGCAGTTGAGAGGCGGCGTGGGCCACTTCTTCGGCCGTGCCCCGTGGGTGATTTTTTCGAACTCCTTTGGGCAGACGGGCGTGGGTGGTTTCACGTTGGCTTCCGCCCAGGGTGAACTCCCCAACACGCTCACCTCCTACCTGCGCACCTCGTTTGATCCGGCCAACCCGATCGGGACCGGTCGCGATGTGCCGACGCTCCGGCGCGAGGTCAACTGGGTGGACTCCGGCACGGAGCTGCCGCAGTCATGGCGCGGCAATCTCGCGTTGGAGCAGAAGGTTCCCCTGTTCGACTCCGTGCTCACCTTCGAGGCCGTCCACAGCGTGATCGACCAGGCGCTTTTCGTGACCAACGAGAACATCCGGGCCACCACCGTCGGGGCGGACGGCCGCCAGCGGTTCGCGGGCAACCCCTCGACCGCGGCCAACGCGAAGTTCGCTGGGTACACGACGCTCATCCGGGTGCGCAACGCCTCGGTGGGTGAGTCCACGTACTTCAGCCTGCAGTGGTCGCGGCCGGTGCGGCGCAAGTGGGGCTTCGACCTCGCCTACACGCACGGCTCCGCCACCGAGGCGCAGGCGATCGGCCAGACCACCGCGGGCGGCCAGTGGAACCGCAACGTGGTGTTCAACCAGAACACGGTGGCGGAGGGCACGGCCGACTTCGAGATCAAGCACCGTCTGCTGCTGTCGCTGACGCGCGACTTCGAGTTCCTCAAGGGGCAGCGCACGCGCGTCTCGGTCTCCTACGAGGGTCGCACCGGCAACCCGTACAGCTGGGTCTTTGGCGGCGACCTGAATGGCGACAGCGTCTCCTTCAACGACACCGTGGCCGTCCCGAGCGGCCTGTCGGACCCGCGCTTCGACTTCTCCGGCATGACGCCGGCGCAGCGCGACGCTTTCCTGTCCTTCGTCGGAGGCAGCGAGCTCTCGGCCTACGCCGGCGGCATCGCCCCGAAGAACGCGTTCACCGAACCGTGGGTGAACCGTCTGGATGTGAAGTTCGCCCATAACATCCCGCTGGCCGGCCGGCTGCGGCTGGACCTGTTCTTCGACTTCATCAACTTCGGCGCCGTCCTCAGCAAGGAGTTCTTCGGCTACAACGAGGTGTCGCCCTTCCTGAGCAACGGCGTCTTCCGCACCCGGACGCTCACCAGCGGAACCGCCTACGGGCCGGACGGCCGCATCCGCCCCACCTACACCTCCGCCCCGGTGGGCTTCAACATCGACAACGGCATGTCCCGCTGGCGCATCCAGCTGGGCGCGCGGTTGAGCTTCTGACGTCGAGCTTCCCGCCCGACGCCCGCGCGGCGCGCCACCCCGGTGGCGCGCCGTTTTTTTGGCCTGCGGCGGACCGCCGGGCCTTTTTGTAACGAAAAACAGGATACTTGTAATCTGCCCGGGCGGGTTGCAAAAAAGTAAGTATAAAAAGGATACGCTTTGATCGCCGTGGCGCGAGGGGCGCGCCGGGTCCGGCGGACTCATGTCAGCGGGTTTCGAATACATTTCCCGGGGCTGGCCGGCACGCCGGTCGGGGCCGCGCACGGCGGGTGGCGCGGAGGGTCGCCGCGCAAGAGAAAAAACCGCGACGCCCGGCCCGAAAATTCACCGACAAATTATTTGACGAAGCGGAGGAGGGCCCCATCGGTTGGGGTCATCGCGGGGTGGGACCACAGCCGGTTGTGGTCAGCAACGCGTCAATAAGTCCCAACAACTTTCGTTCGCTCCTCCGCCAATCATCTATTCCAGAACGGTTTCCGCGCCACTCCGGCGCATTCCGTCACCGCCCGCCCGCCATGCAGAAGACATTTCAAGTAGGTTCCAAATCCTTCGTTCTAGACCAGGCCAAAGCCGAGGCCGCGTTCTCCGCCAAGAAGGTCATCAACGGTCGTGGGACCATGACCTTCAACCTCCTGCCCCTGAAGTACCAGTGGGCCTATGACCTTTACCGCAAGATGAAGGCCAACCACTGGGAGCCGGAGGACATCCCGATGGGCAAGGACATCGAGCAATGGCGGGATGAGAAGACTGTTTCCGACGTCGAGCGCTGGATCATCCGGATGGGCATCGGATACTTCTCCGCGGCCGAGGGCATCGTGGGAGACAACATCCAGCACGTCGTCCGCGAGTTGGTGACCGCGCCGGAGCTCAAGCTGGTCCTGGGTCGCCATGCCCACGAGGAGAACATCCACGCCGATTCGCTGCTGTACATGATCTCCTCGCTGCAGATCAACCCGCACGAGTGCGAGGCGATGTTTGAGGACATCCCGACGATCGTCCGCAAGAACGAGTTCGTCACCAAGACCTCCCACGCCCTGCGGCGTGACCTTGATCTCACGCTCCCCGAGAACAAGCGCCTGCTGGCGAAGAACATCTTCATCTTCGGTCAGTGCATGGAGGGCACCCAGTTCTACGGCCTGTTCGGCATGGTGCTTTCGCTCTACCGGCAGAACAAGTTCCCGGGTATCGGCCAGATGTTCCGCTACACGCTGCGCGACGAGTCGAACCACATAGAGGTGTTCCGTAACCTGTTCATGGACCTGGTGGACGAAAACCAGGAGATCTGGACCGCCGAATTCAAGGAGGAGCTCAGGTCCCTGATGCGCGAGGCGGTGCAACTCGAGAAGGAATTCATCCGTGATTGCCTGCCGGTAAACTCCATCGGTCTCGCGGCCGACGACTTCGTGGCTTACATCGACTACATCGCGGATCGCCGGCTCGAGAGCTGCGGTCTCGCGCCGTTGTCCCCGGGCCTAAAGAACCCGCTTCCTTGGCTCGCCGAGATGATGGATATCAAGAAGGAGCAGAACTTCTTCGAGGGTCGCGTCACCGAGTACCAGAAGGCTTCATCCCTGAATGTCGCCAGCGACGACGAGCTTTGATTCTCTACCCCACCTGATCCCGGGCCAACCCCGCCCTTCATATCCCGTCTTTTCCTTCCCGTCCCCGCCCCGCAACGGGCGGGCACGGGTTTTCCCTTTCGCCCCCCTTTCACCGGTTTTGTTCCATTCCCGTTAATTCTTCGCCATGAGCCAGCCGACCGTCGCGCACGATCTCGCCCTTAAACGCACCGTCCACGCCCCCGTTGAACAGAAGCCCCATTTCGCGTGGCGCGATGTTGTCGCCGGGGCGGAGGGCACCGTGCCGCCCATCACCCTCCTGTGCCCGCATGGCGAGGAGCGATTCGTGCTCGCCGAGGTGGCCGATACCTTGGGCAAGGCCCTGACCAACGTCCACCTCGCCCGCGGGGAGAAGGAAATTTTCACCGACGCCAATCGCGCCTGGGTCGCCAAGATCTGCGGTGAACTTGCCGCCACCCTCGCCGTCCAGGCCCGCAAGCAGTCGCCCCTGCGGCTCTCCCTCGATGCGCTGTACGAGCTGATCGAGAAGACCTTGGTCGATAATAACGCCTACTTTGTCGCCAAGAGCCTCCTGCTCAACCGTGCCCGCAAGATCGCCGTCGACCGCGACGCCGCCGCGTCCTCCACGCTGCGCGTCATCCGCCGTAACAACCACGTCGTGCCGTGGAGCGAGCACAAGGTGGAGATCGCGGTGCGGAAGACCTTCCTGTCCTTGCAGCGCGATTCCGCCCCGGCGGTGGCGATCACACGCGCGGTCTCGGAGCGGGTCCATGCCTCCAAGCAGTCATTCGTCCACATCGAGGAGATCCAGGACTTCGTGCAGGAGGAGCTGATGAAGGCGGGTCACTTCAAAGTGGCCGAGGCCTACATTCTCTTCCGGGCGCAGCGCGCCGCCGCCCGCGACCGCGGCGAGGAGGAAACCGGCTCGGCCGCGGCGATCCCCGCCGCCCCCGCTCCGGGCCAGTCCTCGATGATCGTGGTCAAGAAGGCCGACGGCTCGAACGTGTTCTGGGACGGAGCCGACCTGCGCAAGCGCATCGAGTTCGCCCGCATCGGTCTCGACCTCTGCCTCACCAACGAGGAGATCGAGGCGGAACTCCGCCGCTCGGTGTACGACCAGATCAGCGAGAAGGACCTCGACGCCACCATCATTCTCAACTCGAAGACGCTGATCGAGCGGGACGCCGACTTCGCGCGTTTCGCCGGCCGCATCCAGCTCACCTATATCTACGAGGAAGTTCTCGGCTGGGACATCTCCCGGGACGGCATCGCCGCCCTGAAAACCGCCCACCAGCGGGCCTTCCGCAAGTACCTCGAGCACGGCGTAGCGATCCGCCGGCTCAACCCCCGCCTGCTCGACTACGATCTCTCGCGTCTTTCCGCCGCCCTTGATCCTTCGTCCGACCTCGAGTTCGACTTCCTGGGCATCCAGACGCTCTACGATCGCTACCTGATTATCGACAAGACGCGGAAGCCTGCGCGCCGCATCGAGACGCCGCAGTTCTTCTGGATGCGCGTGTCGATGGGGCTGATGCTGGATGAAAAGGGTGACCGCGAGTCGCTGGTCGCCGGCCTCTACGAGCTCTATAAGAGCCGCCGCTTCTGCAGCAGCACGCCCACGCTCTTCAACTCCGGCACACTGCACTCCCAGCTGTCGTCCTGCTACCTTTACTACGTGGACGACTCGCTCGAGAGCATCATGCTCCGCGGCATCGCCGACAACGCTTTCCTCGCCAAGTGGGCGGGCGGCCTTGGCGGCTCGTGGACGGCGGTGCGCGGCACCGGCGCCCATATCCACGGCACCAACGGCGAGTCGCAGGGCGTCATCCCGTTCCTGAAGCTCCACAACGACCAGCTCGTGGCGGTCAACCAGGGTGGCAAGCGCAAGGGCTCCGGCTGCGCTTACCTCGAGAGCTGGCATAACGACATTTTCGAGTTCCTCGAATTGCGGAAGAACACGGGCGACGACCGCCGGCGCACGCACGACATGAACACGGCGAACTGGATTCCCGACCTCTTCATGAAGCGCATGGAGGACCGGAAGCACTGGACGCTCTTCCGTTCCAACGAGGTCAAGGACCTCCACGATCTCTACGGCTCAGCCTTTGAACGCCGCTACCTCGAATACGAGCGCCTCGCGGAGGAGGGCAAGATCTCCGGCCAGCGGATCGAGGCCCTCGAGCTGTGGAAGAAGATGCTCTCGATGCTCTTCGAGACGGGCCACCCGTGGATCACCTTCAAGGACGCCTGCAACATCCGCTCCCCGCAGGACCACGCCGGCGTGATCCACTCCTCCAACCTCTGCACCGAGATCACGCTCAACACGAGCAACGAGGAGACCGCGGTCTGCAACCTCGGCTCCGTCATCCTCGAGACACACCTCAAGCCCGACGGCTCGCTCGACCACGCCAAGCTCCGCGAGACCATCCGCACCGCGGTCCGGGCGCTCGACAACGTCATCGACATCAATTTCTACCCGACGGTCGCGGCGCGCACTTCGAACCTCCGCCATCGTCCGATCGGCCTCGGCGTCATGGGGCTTGCGCACTCCATCTATCTGCGCGGCCACGCCTTCGCCTCGAACGAGGCGGTCGAGTTCAACGATGAGGCCATGGAGGCGATCGCGTTCTACGCCTACGAGGCCAGCTCCGACCTCGCCGCCGAGCGCGGCACGTACTCGAGCTACAAGGGTTCGAAGTGGGACCGCGGTCTCCTGCCGCAGGACACGCTCGACCTGCTGGAGAATGAGCGTGGCGTGCCGGTCGAGGTTCCGCGCGGCGGTCGTCTGGATTGGACTCCTCTCCGCGCGAAGATCGCCGCGCAGGGCATGCGCAACTCCAACTGCCTCGCCATCGCGCCGACCGCCACGATTTCCAACATCACGGCGACTTCGCCCTGCATCGAGCCGACCTACAAGAACCTCTTCGTCAAATCGAACCTCTCGGGTGAGTTCATCGTCCTTAATCCCTTCCTCGTGAAGGACCTCAAGGCGCGCGGTCTCTGGGATCAGGACATGATCGATGATCTCAAGTATTTCGACGGTGAGTTGAAGGACATCGAGCGTATTCCCGCCGATCTCAAGGAGAAGTACCTCACGGCGTTCGACATCGACTTCAAGTGGATCCTCGATGCGGCCGCCCGCCGCCAGAAGTGGATCGACCAGGCGCAGTCGGTGAACCTCTGGATCAAGACGCCCGACCTGAAGACACTCAGCCACATGTACCGCCACGCGTGGCGGTCGGGTCTCAAAACCACCTACTACCTTCGCAGCCTTGGCGCTTCCAATATCGAGAAGGCTACCGTGGCGGCGAAAAAGGAGGTCCGCGGCGCCGTCGCCGCCGGGATCGATGCGGAGAAGGCCAAGCCCGCGGAAGCCGCCGCGCCCGAAGCGCCCGCCTCCAAGCGTCAGTACACGGAAGCCGAGAAAAAAGCCTGCTCGATCGAGGCGATGCGCCGCGGCGAGGAGTGCGAGGCCTGCCAGTAAACCAGCGTCTGCGGGTGGTCGATTTCCAAGGGCGCGGCCTCCGGCCGCGCCTTTTTTTATGGGCTGGTCCGGGCGTTGCTCCGACCGACGCTCTCTACCCGATGGCGCGACCGGCCGCTTGTTCGGGAAAAAGCGTCGCCAAGTCGGAAGAGTTGGCGGCGCAGACGCCTCGCTCGGTGATCAGTCCCGTCACCAGCCGCGCTGGTGTCACGTCGAAGGCCGGGTTCGAGGCCGGCGAGCCGGCTGGCAGCAAGTCGACCGTCGCTACCTCTCCGGAAGCCAGGCGGCCCGTGATGCGTGCGACTTCAGTCGCGGAGCGCTCCTCGATCGGGATCTCCCGCCGTCCATCGCGGATCCGCCAGTCGATGCTCGGCGAAGGTGTCGCCACGTAGAAGGGCACGTCATTGTCGCGCGCCGCGAGCGCCTTCAGGTAGGTGCCGATCTTGTTGCAGACGTCGCCCGCCGCCGTGACGCGGTCCGTTCCGGTGATCACAAGATCGACGTGACCGTGCTGCATAAGGTGTCCCCCGGCGTTATCCGCGATCACCGTGTGCGGCACGCCGTGGTTGAGCAGCTCCCATGCGGTGAGGCTCGCTCCCTGGTTTCGCGGGCGCGTCTCGTCCACCCAGACATGCACCGGCAGACCGGAGTCGTGGGCGGCGTAGATCGGGGCCGTCGCGGTACCGATGTCGACCGTCGCCAGCCAGCCGGCGTTGCAATGTGTGAGGATATTGAGCGGCTGGCCGGCGGGCTTCCGGGCCGCGAGGGCGGCAAGCAGCGGCAGCCCCGCGGCGCCGATCGCGCGGTTCAGCGCGACGTCCTCGTCGCAGATTGCCGCGGCGAGGACGCGGGCCTCGGCCGGTCGCTCCGCCGGCGGTAACGGGGCGAGCCGCGCGTACATCCGGTCAAGGGCCCAGCGGAGATTCACCGCGGTCGGGCGCGTGGCGAGCAGGGTGGCGTGCGCGCGCTCGAGCGCGGTGTCACCGGCTTCGGATCGCAGAGCCAGCCACATGCCCCAGGCCGCCGTCGCCCCGATGAGGGGAGCGCCGCGCACCAGCATGTCGCGGATCGCCCGTGCGGCGTCGTCGAGATTCTCCAGACGGACGTTTGATAACGCGTGCGGCAGGCTCGTCTGGTCGATGATGCCGACGGCTACGCCGTCGGCATCGGGCCAGATCGTGCGGGTGGGGCGGCCGGCGACGTTCATCGCGGACGCCGCCTGGTCAGCGGCGGAGCGCGGCGCGGATCACCGGCTCCATCACGTTGGCCTGACGCATGAATCCGAGATCGTTTGCGTGGGAGGCGTCGGTCGCGCCTTCGGTGTCCGTGCCGTAAAGCGCGTCGCCCGGGATGTAGTGGAGGCCCTTGACGCCGTCGTTAACGAGTTCGGCGTAGACCTCGCGCAGCGCCGCGTGGTTATCGTCATGGAACTTCTTTTTCGCGGGTGTGATCCAGTCGTTCGTGAAGCGGCGGTCCTCCACGAGGACGATCGGGATGTCGGGCCGCGCGGCCCGGATCAGCTTCACGAGCGGCGCGCATTTCTCGCGCACGGCGGCGGGCTGCATGTTGGGAAGGCAATCGATGACGTAGACAGCGGCGTCGATCTTCACGAGGAACTCGCCCACGGCGGCGTCCATGCGGCCGTTGCCGGAGAAGCCGAGGTTGATCACCGGCGCGTCGAAACGGCGCCCGAGGATCGCGGTGTGCACCATGCCCGGACGCGACGCGCAGGCGCCATGGGTGATGGAGGTGCCGTAAAAGACGATCGGCTTCTCGGTCCGCGGGGCGAGGCCCTCGAAGCGCGCGCCCTTCGGCACACCGATGTGGAGGAACTCGACGCCGTTGTAGAGCGGCAGGTAGGCGGCGTATTCGCGGAAACCGGGAGCGAGGTCCTTGATCACCTCGGCCTTGATTTCCTGCGTGGCCGGTCGGGTCACCTGCACCCAGCGCCATTTGCCGGCGTCGTCACGGGCGTAGAGGTCTACGCCGCTTACGCCGGTGGCGGGCATGTGCGGCATCCCGAGTGCGGCCTTCACGACCTTGTAATGCACGTGGATCGCCGTGGCGTCGGTTTTGAAACGCACCATCATCCCCGTGCTGTCGCGGCTGAGGTTCCATACCGCGGAGGTCACGGTCTTCTGGGCCGTGGATGGAAAGCGGTCGAACCAGCGCAGGCGTTCCATCTCCGGCCACGCGCGACCCTCGACGCCCCACTGGGTCACGTCGTGCCAGTCGACGTTGGCGGCTGCGGCGGAAGCCGCACCCATCGCGGGGTCTAGTTTGCCTACCTCCGGGGCGCCGGCCTTCCGTTCCGCGGCGCAGAGGGCGGAGAGTCCGGCGAGGCTGAGGGCGATGAGCGGCAGGGTTTTCATGGGGGGAAGAAAACAGCGGAGCGGTGTCGCGGGCAAGGCCCGAGGCGGCCGCGATCAGAGGAAAAGCAGGTGCAGTTCGGTTCCGCGCGCGGTCCGTGCGGCGGCGAGGTCGCGGATGAATCCCAGGGCTTCCGCGTATTCGCCGCGCCGGCGCGCGGTCGCGCGGTGCCCGGGCGGGATGAGCGCGCTCCGCAGGTTGGTCACCAGCAGGGTGGCTTCTCGGTAGCCGGCCAGCCGGCGCAGCCCGGCCATGATCTCCGCGCGGCTGAACAACGGGGTGCCGCCGGCCAGCGTCAGCGAGGCATCCCAGTGGTAAAAACCGTGTCGTGGATGCCGGGCGAAAAGGCGCGCCAGCAATTCGGCGGCGGCGGCGTTGAAGGCCTCGTCGTAGCGCGCCGCTTGTTCCGGCGAGGCCTGCAGTCTCGCCTCGAGTTCCGCCATACTGCAGGCGATCGCCGAGCGGATCTGTTCGGCGAGGTACAGGTCGCTACCGGTCGCGTGGGCGAAAAGGGCGTTGATGAAGTGCAGGCGCCTGACTTCGTCGCGCGTGCGTTTGGCGGTAGGCACCTCAGGCCGGGGGCTTGCGCCCAAGAGCGCTGATCTCGTCGACAAATTCGGCGACGTCGCGGAACTCCTTGTAGACGCTGGCGAAACGCACGTAAGCGACCTGATCGACACCACGGAGGCGCTGCATGACGCCCTCGCCGATGGCGCTGGACGGGATCTCCTTGTCGAACTGCGCTTCCAGCGCGTCCATCACGTCCTCCACCAGCATGGTGATCTGCTCGGCGTCGACCGGGCGCTTGTGGCAGGCGGCCCGCACGGCGCGGGTGAGCTTGTCGCGGTCAAAATCCTCCCGCCGGCCGTCACGCTTGATGACGACTAGCCCGTCGCGGACCACGGTCTCGGTGGTGCTGTAGCGGTAACCGCACTCCAGGCACTCCCGGCGCCGGCGGATGGTGCCGCCTTCCCGGCTGATACGCGAGTCGATCACCTTGTCTTCGACCGAAGTGCATTTCGGGCAGCGCATGGCGGGTTGGGTTGCGGGGGTTAGACGGCCCGGAAGGGCCCCGGTTTCAATGGGTCAGCTCAGGAGCGCCCGAGTTCCAGAAAGTTGCGCAGGATGTTGATGCCGGCCTCGGTGGCGATCGACTCCGGGTGGAACTGCACTCCCCAGACGGGTAGCTCGCGGTGGCGTAGGCCCATGATTTCACCTTCCGCGGTCTCGGCGGTGACCTCCAGCACGGCGGGCAGGGTGGCCCGTTCGACCAGCAGCGAGTGATAGCGGGTGGCGGCGAACCCCTGAGGCATGCCTCGGAACACGTCGGTGTTACGGTGGAGGATCGGCGAGATCTTACCGTGCATCAGGCGGCTGGCGCGGACAACCCTCCCTCCAAAATAATGGCCGATTGATTGGTGGCCGAGACATACGCCCAGGATCGGTCGGCGGCCGGCGAAGGCACGCAGGATGTCGAGCGTCACCCCCGCCTCGCGGGGCGAGCAGGGACCGGGGGAGAGGAGCACCCGTTCCGGGTTGAGGGCGAGCGCTTGCTCGGGGGTGATCTCGTCGTTGCGAAAGACGCGCTGTTCCACGCCCAGTTGGCCGAAGCACTGGACGAGGTTGAAGGTGAACGAATCGTAGTTGTCGATGACGAGCAGCACGGGGATCGCGCCAAAGGGCGATGGACCGTTCAAGGAAGGCGCATCGGGCGCGGCGCGTCGAACACTCTTTCTGACGGGCTCGCGGATTGACAGTGCGGCCGGCTCGGGAGGTAGCTTGCGTCGCAAATGGCCGGGGCCTTCGAACTTCTGCTCACCGACACCGCGACGGCGGCGCGCCGCGGGCGGCTGCGTACCCGGCACGGTCTGGTGGAGACCCCGATTTTCATGCCGGTGGGGACGCAGGGCACGGTGAAATCGGTCACGCCCCGGCAATTACGGGACATCGGCGCGCAGATTATCCTCGGCAACACGTACCACCTCGGCCTGCGGCCGGGCGCCCCGCTCATCCGCGAACTCGGCGGTCTGCACGGATTCATGGGCTGGGACGGACCGATCCTCACGGACAGCGGCGGCTTCCAAGTGTTCTCCCTCGCGAAGCTGCGCGACGTGCGCGAAGACGGCGTCGCCTTCGCCTCGCATCTCGACGGCGCCCGGTTGTTCCTGGGGCCGGCGGAGGTGATGGGGATCCAGCGCGATCTCGGCAGCGACATCGCGATGGTCCTCGACGAGTGCCCTCCGTGGCCCTGTGAGCGCGACGAGTGCGTGCGGGCGGTGGCGCGCAGCGCGCGTTGGGCGCGGGAATGCCGGCGCCTCGCGGAGGAAAGCGGCTTCCTCGCCGCGGGACATCATGTCTTCGCGATCGTGCAGGGATCGACGTTCGACGACCTGCGGCGGCAGGCGGCGGAGGAACTGGGGGCGATGGACTTTCCCGGGTACGCGGTGGGCGGCGTGAGCGTCGGCGAGCCCGAGCCGGAGATGCTCAAGCAGGTCGGGGCCACCACTCCGTTCCTGCCGGTGAATAAACCCCGCTACACCATGGGGCTGGGCACGCCGCCGCAGCTGCTGCGGATGGTCGCGCTCGGGGTGGACATGTTCGATTGCGTGCTGCCCACACGCGTCGCGCGCAACGGTCTGGTCTTCACCCCCGACGGCCCCCTCAACCTTCGCAACGAGCGCTATCGGCGCGATCCGTCGCCCCTGGTCGAGGGGTTGTCGAACTACACCGCGGGGTTTTCCCGGGCCTATCTGCGTCACCTCACGATGGCGGGCGAGATCCTAGGTTGCACGCTACTCACGCTGCACAACCTTCATTTCTACCTCGATCTCATGGCTCAGGCGCGCGCGCACCTTGAGGCCGGCGACTTCGGGTCGTGGCACCGGGCGTGGATCGAGCGTTATGAGACCGGGGCCATGGAACGTCTGGCCCGTTGAGCCGTTCCCCGCGTTTACCCGCTTGTCAGCCGCGCCGGTCGACGCCTAGACAGGCTCCTTTCTCCCATGCCTGACATCGAGATCCCTGAAGACGCCCGTGACCGCCAGGAGCGGCAGGTGGGACTGACCATCGCCATCCTTGCCATCCTGCTCGCGGTTGTGTCCGCGCTAGGCAACGAGCAGGACAACGAGAAGATCGTAAAGCAGATCGAGGCTTCCAACGGCTTCGCCTGGTACCAGTCCAAGCGCATCCGCGCCGGCATGAACGAGCTGATGCTGGACCAGATGAAGGTGGAACACGCCGGCAGCCCGTCCGCAGCGCAGAAGGAGGCCATGGGCAAACTCGAGGCGCGGCTCTCGGCCAAGAACGCCGAGTACAAGACGGAGAACGACCAGATTCTCCGCGACGCCGAGGAGGCGAAGAAACTTGCCGCGCAGGCCGACGCCCGCGGCAACCGCTACGACCGCGCGGAGATTTTCCTGCAGATCGCGGTCGTGTTCTGCTCGATCACCCTGCTGACCAAGGCTCGCGCCTTCTTCTTCGCCGGGCTGGCGCTTTCGGTTTTCGGTGCCGCGCTGGGCGCGTGGGCCTTTTTCAGCTGAGTCCCCGCCCGCGGGCGGGGTTTTGCTGGCCAGAACCGGACCTGCCGCGCAGGGTTTTGCCATGCGCATCCTCGTGACCGGCGGCGCCGGTTTCCTCGGCTCCCACCTTTGCGACCGGCTGCTGCGGGACGGTCACGAGGTGATCTGCATCGACAACCTGTTCACCGGCCAGAAGCGGAACATCGCCCATCTTTTGGCGCACCCCTCGTTCGAGTTCGTGCGCCACGACGTCATCGATCCCTTCAAGTTCGAGGTCGACCGCATCTTCAACCTGGCCTGCCCGGCTTCGCCTCCGCATTACCAGTACAACCCGATCAAGACCACGAAGACCTCGGTCATGGGGGCGATCAATTGCCTCGGTCTGGCCAAGCGGGTGAAGGCGCGGGTGTTCCAAGCGAGCACCAGCGAGGTCTACGGTGACCCTGCCGTCCATCCCCAGCCGGAATCGTATTGGGGCAACGTCAACCCGATCGGCCGGCGTTCCTGCTACGACGAGGGCAAGCGCTGCGCCGAGACGCTGTTCTTCGACTACCACCGCGAGAACAAGGTCGATATCCGGGTGGTGCGCATCTTCAACACGTACGGTCCGCGCATGCACCCCGGGGACGGGCGCGTCGTCTCGAATTTCATCGTGCAGGCGCTGCGGGGCGAGGACCTCACGGTTTACGGCGACGGCAGCCAGACACGGTCGTTCTGTTACGTCGACGATCTCATCGAGGGGTTCGTCCGCTTCATGGATCAGACCGAGACCGTGGGTCCGATGAATCTCGGCAACCCGTCGGAGTTCACCATGTTGCAGCTGGCCGAGCTCACCCTCCGCCTGGTCGGCGGCCCTTCCCGGATCGTACACAAGCCGCTGCCTCCCGACGACCCCCGCCAGCGTCAGCCCGACATCGCGCTTGCCCGTCGCGTCCTGAAATGGGAGCCGTCCGTGCCGTTGGAAGAGGGCCTGACCCGCACGATCGCGTACTTCCGCGGCGCTTCCTGACCGACCGCGGCTCGCCGCCGGATTTGCCGTTTGCCAAGGGGTGGGCCGGACCTCACTTTCCGCCCTTCATGCTCTCGTTTCTGCTCAAGCGCTTCTCCGGCCGGCATTACAAGAAGTTCCTCGAGAAGGCGCGTCCCGTCGTGGCGCGCATCAACGAGCTGGAGGTTTCCTTCCAGGCGCTGTCCGACGATCAGCTGCGGGCGAAAACCGAGGAGTTTCGGGCCCGGATCGCCGCCGCTTCCGACAAGCACGCCGCCCTGGAGGCCGTCTTGCCCGAAGCCTTCGCAGCCGTGAAGAACGCGGCCCGCCGTCTCGTGGGGCGTAACGTGGTGGTTTGCGACCACGAGCTGCGTTGGGATATGGTGCATTTTGACACCCAGCTCATCGGCGGCCTTGCCCTGCACCAGGGGCGGATCTCCGAGATGGCGACCGGTGAGGGCAAGACGCTCGTCGCCACATTGCCGCTCTACCTCAACGCCCTCGCGGCCCGGAACACCCAGCTCGTCACCGTCAACGACTACCTCGCCCGCCGCGACTCCGAGTGGATGGGCTACCTGTACAACTTCCTTGGCGTCAGCGTGGGCTGCATCCAGCAGCAGATGCCGCCTGACGTGCGCCGTGACATGTACGGGCGCGATATCACTTACGGCACCGCCAGCGAGTTTGGATTCGATTACCTGCGCGACAACGGCATGGCCACTCGTCGCGAGGACCAGGTGCAGCGCGATCACTGGTTCTGCATCGTTGACGAGGTCGACTCCATCCTCGTCGACGAAGCCCGCACACCCCTGATCATCTCCGGTCCCGCGCCGATCGAGCGCGAGCAGCCGTTCACCCGCCTCAAGCCCGGCGTCGACCGTCTGGTCAACGAGCAGGTGCGCCTCTGCAACCGTATCGTCACCGAGGCGAAGGAGTTGCTGGAGAGGACCGCCGCCACCAACGAGGACCGCGAGACCGCCGCCCGCAAGATGCTGCAGGTCAAGATGGGCCACCCGAAGAACAAGCAGCTCCTCCGGCTGATGGAGAACGGCGCCTGGCGGAAGCTCCTGGACCGCATGGAGACGGACCTCAATTCCGATCTCAACAAGGACGAGCTCTACAAGCTCAAGGAGGACCTGCTCTTCGTCATCGACGAGCGCCAGCACCAGGCCGACCTCACCGAAATCGGCCGCAACCGCCTGCGGCCCGACAGTCCGGACGCCTTCGTTCTGCCCGACCTGGCCACGGAATTTTCCGATCTCGAGCGCGATACCGCCTTTAGCCCCGAGCAAAAGGAGGAGCGCAAGCTCGTCTCCCAGCAGCGCTACGCCGAGGTGTCCGAGGAGATCCACGCGATCTCCCAACTGCTGCGCGCCTATTCGCTGTACGAACGCGATGTGGAGTATGTCGTCACGCCCGACGGCAAGGTGATGATCGTCGACGAGAACACCGGCCGCGTCATGCCCGGCCGCCGTTGGTCGGACGGCCTCCACCAGGCCGTGGAGGCCAAGGAGGGGGTGGCCATCGAGCGCGAGACGCGCACCTACGCGACGATCACGATCCAGAACTACTTCCGCATGTACGAGAAGCTCGCCGGCATGACGGGCACGGCGGAGACCGAGGCGACCGAGTTCAACGACATCTACCGTCTCGCGGTGCAGGTCATCCCGACGAACCGGCCCTGCATCCGCGTCGACCGCAACGACTCGATCTTCAAGACGCGCCGCGACAAGTACGCCGCCGTCGTGAAGGAAATCGAGGAGGCCCACAAGCGCGGCCAGCCCGTGCTCGTTGGCACCGTGAGCGTCGAGTCCTCCGAGGTGCTGTCGCGCATGCTCAAGCGCACGGGCATCATTCACACGGTCCTCAACGCCAAGTTCCACCAGCAGGAGGCCGACATCGTGGCCCGCGCGGGCCAGCGCGGCGCGGTGACGATCGCCACGAACATGGCGGGTCGCGGCACCGACATCAAACTGGGCGAGGGGGTGCGTGATCTGGGCGGCCTTTACGTCATCGGCACGGAGCGCCACGAGTCCCGCCGCATCGACCGCCAGCTGCGCGGCCGTTGCTCCCGCCAGGGCGATCCGGGTCTCACCAAGTTTTACCTTTCCCTCGAGGACGACCTCATGCGGCTGTTCCTGCAGGGCAATCTCGCCTCCAAGCTCATGGAGGGCTCGATGCAGGAGGGAGAGGAGCTGGAGCATCCCTGGCTGAACCGCTCCATCGAGAGCGCCCAGAAAAAGGTCGAGCAGCAGAACTACTCCATCCGCAAGCGCCTGCTCCAGTACGACGACGTGCTCAACCAGCAGCGCGAGGTCGTCTACGGCATCCGCAACGCCGCAATCCATGCGGAGCGTCCGAAGGAGACGATTTTCGAGCAAATTGGGGAGGAGCTGCACCAACGTCTCGCCGTCGCCGGCTTCGGCGAGAAGGGCGGTCCCACGCAGACCGCCCTCGAGGGCGTTGTTGGATGGGTCAACTCGCACTTTCCCATCGGCTGCCGGACCGAGGATCTCGCGGGCGCCGATCCGGAGCCCGTGGTTCAGCGTCTGATTACTCGCATTCGCGACGCCTACGCCGTCAAGGAATCGGTCGAGCAGAGCGAGGCGCTGGGCGCGCTGGAGCGCTACGTGGTCATCAACGCGATCGACCACCACTGGCAGGAACACCTCACCGAGATGGAGGAACTGCGGCGCTCCATCGGCTTGCGCAGCTACGGCCAGAAGGACCCGCTCGTCGAGTACAAGGGCGAGGCGTTCAAGTACTTCGAGGAACTGATGAACAACGTGCGGCTGCAGATTTGCAGCGGCCTGTTTCGCAGCGCCTCCAACCTCGAGTCTTTCGAGAACATGCTCGCGTTACTCAGTCGCACCGCGAAAGCGGTGGGGCCGGCCGATGGTCCCGGCGCCGCGCCGGCGACCGCGCCGGCCGCCGAGCCCGCCCCTTCCGCACCGGCGGAGCAGGAGATTGTGCTGCCTTCGGTGACGATCCGTCGCGAGACGCCCAAGGTGGGCCGCAACGAACCTTGCCCCTGCGGCAGCGGCAAGAAGTTCAAGGCCTGTCACGGCGCCTGACGCCGCCGGGCGGATCACCGGACCCGGTTTACGATCAGGACAGGAATCGGGAAACCACCTGGTAGCCTCCCGCTACCGCCATGCAGGTCGCGGATAGCCAGAGACCGGCTCTCCACGGAACGCCCGGACGCAGGCCTTCTGGTGTGTGGCGGTGGTGCAGGTAAAGCGCGAGGAAGCCGAGGAACGGCAGCATGAGACCCTGCGCTACCGCGCCCACGAAAACGAGTGTGACCGGCTCTCCCCAGAACAGATAGATCGTGGTCCAGATGACCGGGAAAGCCACCGAGAGCTGCAGGAGCGTGCGCTGGCGATCCGCTTCGTCGCGGTGCTTCTTCACGCCGAAGACCTCCAGGGCATCCGCCACCAGCCGCACGTTGGCCGCGGTGGCGCCGAACACGGTCGAGTAAAGCACCGCCGCCGCGCCGATGAGGAAAAGCCACAGGCTCCAGGCGCCGAAGGTCTCGATGTACATCTGTGACAGGGCCGGGATCATGTCGGCATTGGTGACGTCCAGTCCCTTGCGCTTCAGGATCGCCGCCCCCAGCACGTAGAAAGCCAGGGTTGCCCCTGTGTAGATCAGGCAGGACGTCCACACGTCCGCGTGCAGCACGCGGATCCAGCCGCGGGCGCGCTCCCGCCAGCCCGGGGTTCCGTCCGCGACACCCACCCGCCGCGCGTAGCCCTTCTCGAGCAGCCAGTAAGGGTAGTAAATCAGCTCTGAGGCGCCCACCCCGATCACGCCGAAGGCCGCGAAGGCCACGGTGAAAGAGGGCGGGAGCTTGAAGCTGAAACCCTCCGCGAGATCGGCGCCGGTCACCGCGAACGGCGTGAACTGAAGCGCCCCGACCGCCCCCACCGTGCAAACGGTGAAGGCCACCACCATCCAGGTGGACGCGGCCTCGATCACCCGGTAGCGGCCGAGGACCAGCAGCCCGGCGGTGAACACGCCGACGCCGGCCGCGAGCAGGGGCTTGGGCAGCGCCGCTCCCGCCAGTGAAAGAATGCTCGCGATCCCACCCAGCATGCCCGCGATCTGGAAGACCGTCGCGGCGAACATCGGCACCCAAAGCCAGAGCAGCCAGGAAACCCGCAGCCGCGGGCCGGGCATCAAGTCCATCGTGCGCAGCGAACTGCGTCCCGTCGTCACGGTGTGCCGGCCAATTTCAACCTGGATGAAGACTTTCAGCACGCACGCCGCGATCATGAACCACAGGAGCGTGAAGCCCGCCCCCGCCCCCAACTTCGGCGTCACCACCAATTCCCCCGAGCCGACGATTGTCGCGGTGATGATCAGACCAGGGCCGATCTGACGCAGGATTTCCCCGGGACGGACCGGAGCGGTGGCGTGATTCGCGGAGGAACTCATCGGGGTGGGGTGCGCGACCATGGGCGCAAGGTGCACTGCGGCTCAATCCTGATTCCTGCGGTTCCGGCTAACCGGACGCTCCGACAATTCCCAGTTTGCCCCCGAGCATGCTTTCTCGAAGTTTCCGCGGCCTCCGTCCATGAAAAGCACAGCCTTCCACACTTCCTCCAAGCTGCCGGTCGCGGTCTTCGCCGCGCTGGCCGGTGCGAGCGTCGCCCACGCCGCCCAGTCCGCCCCCGCCGCGTCCTCCGGCGGGTGGGCCGCCGTCGGCGGCTCGGTTGGCGGTCTTCTGCTCGGGGTGATCCAGCTCATCGTGGGGCTCAGCCTCGCGGCGTTCTCGATCACGAAGGGTCTCCAGCTCCTTTCGAAGCTCCTCGGTGGCATCGACATCTGGGCTGAGATCAAGTCCCGCAACGTCGCCGTGGCCCTCCTCGCCGGCGGAGTCGTCATCTCCTACACGCGCGTGATCTCCGGCGGCATCGACGCGATGACCCGTTCCCTGCTCACCCTCGGCACGGGCGGCGTGCTCAACGGCGTCATCGGCTTGGTCGCGGGCGTCATCAACCTCGTGGTCGCCATCGGGGTGGCCAGCTTCGCGATCACGGTGGTCTTCCGCGTGATGGACAAGCTCACGGCCGGGATCGACGAGCGCGCGGAGTTCAAGGGCGGCAACCCCGCCATCGGCGTCATCTATTGCGGGATCCTGATCGGCGTCTCGAGCCTCGTCTCCGCCGGCGTCACCGGCATCGGCTCCGGCGTCTCGCTGTTCCTCGGCGCGCTGGTCGACGCGCTGCGCGCCTGATCAAGCCCTTGCGGTCTTCATCCGCGGACTCGCTCGCCCGGGTCCGCGGATTTTTTTCGCGTGATCGGCGCTCAGCCGCCGACCGACCAGGCGGTCAGGGTGTCCAGATCCTTCACCAGCACCCGGTTGCGGCCGAGCGCAGGGCAGGCCCAGACCGGCGTTTCCGCCACCTTGTATTTCGCGATCTCTCGCAGGCCCTCGCCGGCGGGTTCGTGGATCGTGATTTCCCCGGTGGTGCTGAGCACCAGCAGCCGGTCACCGAACCGCGTGACCGAGGCGTTTTCCCCGAGGCGCCCCTCGCTTTTCCAGAGCAACCGCCCGCTGGCGCCATCGAGTACGAAGAGGGAGCCCCGGGACTTGTCGGACATACCGTAGAGCCGCGTACCGGCCAGCACCGGCGTGCTCATGTACATCGTGATCTCGCGCGCCTCCCAGACCGTGGTCGCGGATTTTCCATTCACCTTCACGGCGAAGGTCGGCTTGCCGACGCCTCCGAAGATCACGAGGTCGCCCATCACGACCGGCGTGACGCTGTTCTGCTCGTACGGGGTCGTGAAGGGCATCTCCCAGAGCAGCCTGCCATCGGCCGGCGAGAGGGCGACGCAGCGCTTCTGCGTCTGTGTGACCAGTTGGCGTACGCCGCCGAAGGTCGCGATCACGGGTGACGTGTAGCCCGGGCCGTCCCCGGTCCACTTCCATCGCACCTCGCCCGTGGCGACGTCAAACGCCTTGAGTGCACCGCCGTCCTTCCCGCCCACGTGCACGATCATGGTGTCACCGTCGACGAGCGGCGAGGCCGCGGCGCCGAACTCGGGCGACGCGTACTTGAAATCGCCCGCGAAGTCCTTGCGCCAGAGGACGCGTCCGGAGGTGGCGTCCCAGGCGGAGACGTGGCCGGCGATTCCCAGCCCGAAGACGCGCCCGCCCGCGACCGTAGGGGTCGCCTTCGGGCCCTTGCCGTGTTTGCGGGCGGCAAAACTAGGCGAGTAAGGCACCTCGTGGGATTCCTTCCAGAGCTCCTTGCCGTCGGCGAGCGCGAGGCAGCGCATCGTCTCCTGCTCACCATCCCGGGAGAAAATGAACACGCGGTCGCCCGCGATCACCGGGGACGCGTGGCCTTCGCCCACCGTGACCGACCATTTTTTCATGAGCGTTTCGGCTTTCCAAGCGGACGGCGCTTGGAAGCCTGCGGCGACACCGTCGCGCGCGGGGCCGCGCCATTGCGGCCAGTCGGCGGCCGGCACGTTGGCGCTGGCGCAGAGAGACAGAAGGGCGAGGGCGTGGCGGCGGAAGGAGTCCATGGCAGGCAACGCTGGTCCGCCCGCTGGCGGGTGCAAGCAGCCGGTCGGCTGCGGCCGCGCTCAGAGCGCGGCGATCACGGCGTCGGCCATCGCCTTGGTACCCACCGACGGCCGACCGAAGGCGATGTCGCCGGTGCGGATTCCGCCGGTCACGGCCTTCTTCACGGCCGCCTCCATCCGCTTCGCGACCCCATCGAGTCCGAAGCTGAACCGGAGCATGAGGGCGGCGGACAGGATCTGTGCGCACGGGTTGGCGATGCCCTTGCCCGCGATGTCGGGCGCGGTGCCGCCCGCCGGTTCGTAGAGGCCGAATGGCAGGCCGAGGGAGTTCTTGCCGGCGCCGAGCGAGGCCGAGGACAGCATGCCGAGCGACCCGCAGATGACCGCCATCTCGTCGGAGAGGATGTCGCCGAACATGTTTTCGGTCACGAAAACGTCGAATTGGTTCGGGTCGCGCGCGAGCTGCATCGCCGCGTTGTCGACGTACATGTGGGAAAGCGTGAGTTCTGGCGCGTGCCTCGCCACGTATTCCGTGACCGTCTTCCGCCAGAGCACCGAAGTCTCGAGCACGTTGGCCTTGTCGACCGAGCACAGCTTTCCCTTCCGCCCCCGGGCGGTCTCGATCGCGACCTTGAGGATGCGTTCGACCTCGGAACGGCGGTAGACCATCGTGTCGATCGCCTGCACGTCCCCGTCGGGCAGGGTGGTCGTGGTCTTTGGCTGACCGAAGTAAACTCCCCCGGTCAGTTCGCGGATGCAGACGATATCGATACCGTCGGGGATACGGTCGGTCTTGAGCGGAGAGGCGTCGGTGAGTTCGCGGTAGAGCAGGCCGGGCCGGATGTTCGCGAACAGCGTGAAGTGCTTGCGCAGCGGCAGGAGCGCGGCGCGTTCGGGTTGCTCCTTCGGGGGGAGTTTCTCCCACTTCGGACCGCCGACCGAGCCGAACAGGATCGCGTCGGCCTGCTCGCACACGCGCAGGGTGGAGTCGGGCAGCGCTTTGCCGTGGTTATCGATGCCGGCCCCGCCGACGTCGGCGGACTGGTAATCGAGCTGGAGGTTTTCCTGGCGCGCGACATGGGCGAGCACGCGCAGGGCCTCCTGCATGACCTCGGGACCGATGTAGTCTCCGGCGAGGACGGCGAACTTGAGGGTCGGCATGGGAAAAACGGCGACGATGGCGACCGCTCGCGGCGGGAGGCAAGAGCGCGTTTGGACGCGGACTGGGGGCGGCGGGGCCGCCCGTGAGGAGCGCGGGTCAGTCCCGCGCGAGCGGCTTGATGCGCGTCGGCGCGGGCTCCTGGCCCTGCGAACTCATGAATGCGATCAGCCGGTCGTTGAAGTCGCGCGCGGGATCGTGGCCCATGATCTTCAGGGCATGGGTGAGCGCGGCGACCTCCACGAGGCGCGCGATGTCGCGGCCCGGCCGCACGTAGAGCTCGATGTGGGGTACGCGCATCCCGAGGATATCGTAGAAGTTCTCCTCGAGGCCCGTACGTTCCTCGACCACCTCCGGAGTCCACTCCCGGAGGGTGATGACTATGTCGATGCGCTTCTCGCGGCGCACGCACTTCACGCCGAACATCTCGGCGACGTTGATGATGCCGATGCCGCGGCACTCCATGTAGCCGCGGTTGAGCGGGCGGCTGGAGGCCATGAGCTCCCGCTCGTCGAGCAGGCGGATGATCGTGAGGTCGTCGGCGACAAGCGAGTGGCCTCGCTCGATGAGGGCCAGCGCGCACTCGCTTTTCCCGATGCCGGAGTCCCCGCGGAGCATCACGCCGACACCCTTGATGTCGAGGGTGGTGGCGTGCTCGGAGCCCTGCGGCGCGAACTCGTTGTCGATCGCGAGGGTGGCAAGGTTGATCCAGTTCTTGGTGATCATCGGCGTGCGGATGAGCGGCAGGTTCATCTCGCGCGCGACCTCGAGCATCGGCGGCGTCGGCTGATAGTTCCTCGTGAGCACCAGGCAGGGGATGTGGCGCTGGGTCATCCGGCGCAGGATCGCCGTCTGGCGGCGGGTATCCAGGGTCTTCAGGTAGGTCATCTCCGCCGCGCCGATGACCTGGATGCGTTTGTTCGCGAAGTACTTGAAGAACCCGGTGAGGGCGAGCGCGGGCCGGTTGATCGTGCCTTCCTGGATGAGCCGGCCGAGGCCGGCCTCGCCGACCACGAGATCCATCCGGAGTTTCTCGCGGTGACTTTCGAGGAAGTGCGCGACGGTGATGCCGTGGACGGCCTTCTGGGTGGGCATGGGGCGGGCCTAGAGTTTGAAGCTGTCGCCGAGGTAGAAGCGCCGCGCCTGTTCATCGCGGATGAGAAACTCGCCCGGCCCCTCCGTGAGCACCTTGCCCTCGTGGATCAGGTAGGCCCGGTCGACGATACGCAGGGTCTCGCGCACGTTGTGGTCCGTGATGACCACGCCGATGCCGCGCGCCTTGAGCTGGAGGATGATGCGCTGCACCTCGGCGACGGAGATCGGGTCGATGGCGGCGAAAGGCTCGTCCATCAGCAGGAATTTGGGCCGGGTGACGAGGGCGCGCGCGATCTCCAGGCGCCGGCGCTCGCCGCCGGAAAGGGTGAACGCCTTCTGCCTGGCGACGTGCCCGAGGTGCAGCTCCGCAAGGTGCGCCTCGACGCGGGCCGCGCGAACCTTCGCTGGGACGCCGGTCGCCTCGAGCACGGCAAGGATGTTCTCCGCGACGGTGAGCTTGCGGAACACCGACGCCTCCTGCGGGAGGTAACCGATCCCGTGGCGGGCGCGTTCGTGCATGCGCAGGCGGGTGATTTCGGTTCCGTCGAGTCGGACGCGGCCCGCGGTGGCCGGCACGAGCCCCACGACCATATAGAACGTCGTCGTCTTGCCGGCCCCGTTGGGTCCGAGGAGGCCGACGACCTCGCCCGAGCGGAAGCGGAGGTTAACCCCGTTCACCACCGTGCGATCGCCGTAGGTCTTGACGAGCGCCTCGGTCTCGAGGGTGGCGGCCGGGATGTCGCTCATGGCTTCGGGGCCGGCGGCGCGCCGGCGGGAGGTGTTCCCTTGCGCGGAGGCAGCTTGTCGTAGCCCAGGTCCTTGAGGGCGGGCAGCACGGTGCGGGGGTTGCTGGGGATGACCGCGCGCCTTTCGCCGCGGTGCAGTTCCATGCGATCTCCCCGCTGCTCCCAGCCGTCCTTGGTGCTGCGCACCACCGGGTTGCCGGTCAGGATTACCTTGTCGTCGTCGGGCAGCACCTCCGCGCGCTCGGCGGCGGCCTCGCGGTCGTCCTGCATGATGCGGACGCGGCCTGTCGCCACGAGCGCCTTGAGCCGCTCCTGCTTGCCCACGAGGAGTGAGGGGTCGCCGGAACGGCGGGCGACGATCACGAGGTTGTCGCACGTGAGCGTCATGTTGGTCGCCGTCACGCGGACGTTCCGGCGGTAGGTGAAAGTTGTCTCCTTCGCGGAACTCACCATCTCGAACTCGTCGCTCTGCACCACCGTCTCGACCGTCGGCGCGGCCGGCTTCGGGGCGGGCGCGTCGGCGGCGCGGGAAGCGGGCGCCATGAGAACGCCGAGCAGGAGACAGGCGAGGGCGCGGCGCGGGGTCATCTCAGGATATCGTTCAGCTTGGCGCGGAACGTAACGCGCACGTCCCCGCGGATGGAAACCTTTTTGGCCCCCTGATCGAGGGTCCAGCGGTTGCCGGTCACCTCGACGTCGTCCTGTAGGAAGCGGAGCGACCGGTCTCCGGACACGATGTTTCGGCCGGGTTGGAACTCCGCGAACGGGGTGATCAGCACGCTGTCGACCTTCGCCTCGGCTTCGCCGGTGAATACCGTCACCATGAGGTCGCGGATGGCGATCGTATCCCCGGAAGGTCGCACCTCCGCTCCGCGCAGGGTCATCAGACGGTGACCTTCCCGGTCGGAGAACACGGGCAGAACCCAATTGTGCGCCGGTGCGCCGGACGGCTGCACCGGCTCTGAGGCGAGGGCCAGGGCCGCGGCGAGGCCGGCGAGTGCGCCGGCGATCAGGTTCCGGTTCAAAGCCCACCTCCGTCTTTGGCGCGCGCCGCCAGCAGTAACTCGCAAACCTCGCGCACCGCCCCGTGGCCGCCGGGCCGGCGCGTGACCAGGTGGGCCGCGGCGAGTGCGACCGGCATCGCGCCGGGAGGCGCGACCGCGATGCCCGCCCAGCGCATGGCGCCGGCGTCGATCTCGTCGTCGCCCATGTAGGCGCACTCCTTCGCGCCGAGCCCGAGCCGGCCGGCGAGTTCGCGGAGCGAGGCGAGTTTGTCCACCGGACCTTGGATTACGTGCGGGATCCCAAGTTCCCGGGCGCGGGAGGTCGTGGCGCCGGAGGCGCGCCCGCTGATCCAGGCCACCGCCACGCCCTCGCGCGCGAGCTGCCGCAGGCCGTGTCCATCGAGAATGGAGAAGGCCTTCGCCTCGGAGCCCTCGGACGAGATGTGCACGGTGCCGTCGGTCAGCACCCCGTCCACATCCATCGCGAACAGGCGCACGCGGGCCCAGCGGCCCGCGGTCGGGGCCGGGCGACGGCGGGTACGCGGCTGGGAGGGCATCGTCTCAGCCGAGCCACGCCGCCACTCGGTCGATCACCGATTCCACGCTGGGCCGGTAGACGCGCTCGAGCTCGGGCGCGAACGGGACCGGCAGATCCAGCGCGGCGATCCGCAGCGGGGCTGCCTTGAGCGCGCCGAAGTTTTCCTCCGTGAGACGTGCGACAAGCTCGGCGCCGAAACCGTGGGTGCGGCGGCCCTCGTGCAGCACGATCAACCGGCCGGTGCGGGCGAGGGAGGCGCGGATCGCCTCGAGGCGCAGTGGCGCCAGCGCGCGCAGGTCCCACACGTCGAGGTGCTTGTCGTATTCGTCTGAGAAATACTTGGCCGCTTCCGCGGCCACGAGCGTCATCTCGCCGTAGGTGACGAGGGTGGCGTCGTCGCCCTTCGTCACCTGCCGCGGCTGCCAGACGGAACGGTACCCGGGGTCCCAGGCCACCGGGGCCCGGCCGCGGCGGTAGAGCGCCTTGTGCTCGAAGATGAGCACCGGGTTGGGATCCTCGTAGGCGGCGATCAAGGCGTTGAACGCGTCCTGCGGCGTCGAGGGGTAGAGGCCCTTGAGGCCGGGCATCGAAAGGAAGAAAGCCTCCAGTTCCTGCGAGTGGAAGGAGCCGAAGGTGAGGCCGCCGCCGCACGGCAGGCGCAGCACGAGCGGGCAGGCGGCGCCGGAGCGGAAATGCATGGTCGCCGCGTTGAGCGCGATCTGCGTCGTCGCCTCGGTGGCGAAGTCGGCGAACTGGAACTCCTCGATCGGCCGGTGGCCATTCAACGCGAGGCCGATCGCGTAGCCGGTGCAGGCGCTCTCGGCTAGCGGGGTGTTCATCACGCGCGGGCGCCCGAATTCACGCAGCAATCCCTCCGTCACCTTGAACGCGCCGCCGTAGGTGCCGATGTCCTGGCCGAGCACGAGGGATTCCGGCCGCTCGGTCAGGATCTTCCGCAATCCGAGGTTGAGTGCTTGGGCGACGTTGAGGGCCTCGGGTGTCGCCGGTTCGGGCCGCCATGGCGGCAGAGCGGCCTCGGGCGCGTGGAGTCCCGTTTCCAATCCCGCGGCGTCGGGCCGCGGCACCGCAAGCGAAGTCTTCACGCAGGCCTCGAGAAAGGCGGCGATCTCCGCGTCCACGGCGTCGACGCGGGCGGCGCCGAGCAGCGACGCCAGTCGCGCCCTCGCCTTGGGCAGCGCGTCGCGGGAGAGGAAACCTTCGTTCTCGCCGGGCGCGAGGTAGTCGCACGTGTCGTACGCGGCGTGGCCGCGCAGGCGCAGCGTGTGGGCCTCGATGAGCATCGGACGCGAGGTCGCGCGCACGCGGGCAATCGCGTCACCGAGAACGCGCGCCGTCTCCAGCACGTCGCCGGTGGCGTCCAGCGCGAAGCCCTCGATACCGTAGCCCGCCGCGCGGCGCCACAGTTCGGTGCCGTTCGCGAACTGCTCCGCGAGCGGCGTGGAGTACGCGTAACGGTTGTTCTGGATGACGAACAGCACCGGGAGCGAGAGAAGCGATGCCAGGTTCAGCGTCTCATGGATGTCGCCGGTGCTCGAGCCACCGTCCCCGAACAGCGCGAAGCCCACCGCGGGCCGTCCGAACCGCCGCTGGGAATCGGTCGCGCCGGCCACGTTGGAAACCATTGCGCCGAGGTGGCTGATCATCGGCAGCGAACGGTTAGCGGGATCGCCGTGGTGGATGTTGCCCTCGCGCGCCCGCGTGGGGCTGGCGGCGTTGGCAAGGTACTGGTTCAGCTGGTCGCAGGGATGCCCGCTCCAAACCAGGTGGCCGCCCAGATCGCGATGCGTGAACGACACCACGTCGAGCGACTTGTCGGCGAGCAGCGCCAGTGGCACGCAGAGGGCCTCGTTACCTTGTCCTCCGGTGACCGTGCCCTTGATGAGGCCCTGCCGGAAGAGCTCGAGGATGCGGTTGTCGGCGCTGCGCGAGAGCTGCATCCAGCCGTAAATCCGCAGGAGCGCCTCGGCGGGCTGTTTTCCGATTTCGTCGGTCCCCAGCGCGCGGGTCGCGAGGAACGAGGGCAAGTCCGGGAGGGCCATGAATTTTGGCGCGAAACGTGGCGGCGCGCTCCGGCGCCCGCAAGGCGGGAGATTCATGCGCCTGCCGACGCGGATCAGCCGAGTCCGCCTAGGCGGCGGAGATAATCGAACGCGTAGAGGCCCGTGCGGTGCCCGTCGCTGAAATCGAACCGCAGCGCATAGTTCCCCACGCGCTCCCAGCCGGTCACCGTCACACCGGGAAAACTCTTCGCGCCGTCGCCCCCATATCGGTTGCCGAGGATGTCGCGTTCGCCCTGGTTCGAGGCGCTCGGCGAGGCCGCCCGCAGTTCCTCGTGGTTATGAAAAGACTCCGCGCCGTCATCCCAACGGATGGCGATCTCTCGGCCGATGAGCTGGATGTCGACGGGAGCGCGCATGGTGGCGCAAGCTGCCGCGCGGAGTATGCGGCGCCAGCCGAAAACCAAGGGCGGTGAGGGGAAAACGTGTGCGG
>CAIUOU010000192.1 GCA_903900845.1 uncultured Opitutia bacterium | reverse complement strand
GGCCCGAAGATGTACGACCTCAGCCCCGGCGACCGCTGGGCGGCGCGTTTCGCCGAGGACACGCAGCTTTACCAGATCATCACCGTCGACGGGGACGAACTCCGTTACGAGGCGCGCACCGCGACCAACCGGTTGTACGACGCGTTCGCACTGCGCAAACGCGCCGGCCGCGCCAACCAGCTCGTCGAGGCCCTGCCTCCGGAAAGCCGCCGCCCGCCCGCCGCGCGGTGAGGCCAGGCGGGGCCGCCCCAAAACCCCTTAAGGGGCGGCCCCTTTTTCCTGACGTATCTGACCTACCCGCGAGAGAGACGTGCCGGGCCCGCGGGTTATTCAGCCGTCACGCGAACGACGATCAATCGTAACCTCCGCGACACCGAGGTCGCGCCTCAGAGGGCCGCGGGCTGCAATTCCGGCGACGCGGATTCCACCGCGGTGTCGTCCACCAGCGGGAACTGCTCGAGGAACCGCGCGAACTCGACGAGCTCGAAGCGGCCGTCGAGGTGCTCGACGATCGCGGTGAGGGACTCCACCCAGTCGCCGGAATTGAGGTAATGCACGTCGCCGATCATCTTGTCGGCCGCGGTGTGGATGTGCCCGCACATCACGCCGACGCAGCCGCGCTGCCGGGCCAGGTCGGCGATGTGGTCCTCGAACTTGGAGATGTGGTTCACCGCCTCCTTCACCCGCGCCTTGATCGCCTTGCTCAGGGACCAGTACTCCTTGCCCCGCCATTTGCGCCAGGCGTTGTAGACGCGGTTCAGCGTGAGCAACGCCGAGTAACCCCAGTCGCCGAGGTGCGCGAGAAACACGAAGTTCCGTGTGACCGTGTCGAAAATGTCGCCGTGCAGCACCAGGTAGCGCCCCGCCGGGCCCTCGTGGATGTGTTCCTCGACGACCGTGAGGTTCTCGAACTCGAGCGGAAGGAAGGAGGCGAGCACGTCGTCATGGTTGCCGCGCAGGTAGAATACCTTGGTGTCCCGCTTCTCGAGCATCTTGAGGACGATCCGCACGAAGCGGGTGTGGGCCTTGGTCCAGCTCCCGCCGCGGCGGAGCTGCCAGCCGTCGATGATATCGCCGTTCAGGATCAGCTTCTCGCACCGAACGTGACGGAGGAAGTGGTTCACCTCGCGCACCTTCGAATCAGGCGTGCCGAGGTGCACGTCGGAGATAATGACGGTCCGGACCTGGAGCTTCATGGCAGAAGCAGGGCGAAGCCGCGAGGCGCGGGCTCCTCGACCGGGGCCAACGCGGCGCAAAGCGCGGGCACGATCATCCGGAGGCTGCGGCGTCGCACCTTGACGGCGATGCGACGGCCGGCCTCGCGCGTCTCGCCGTCCGTATGGAGCGGACCCGGTTCCCCGCGCTCGATCACGAACTCCTCCCCCGCCGCCCGCCAGACCAGCGGGCTGCGGTCCAGCGTCCCGAGGAAGAGCCGCGGCACGAGCGCTCCGGTGCGCCACCAGCCCGAGTGACGCACGACGACGAGGTCGAGGCGGCCGTCGTCGGTCCGCGCGCCGGGCGCGATGCGCGCGTGGTTGCCGTATTGATCGGAGTTGGCGACGGCCACCAGCAGCGCCTCGAAGGCATGCCGCCGGCCCGCCGACTCCACCGTGCATGTCACCGGCCGCCGACCGCGCCAGCAGGCCAGCGCCGCGCGCACGTAGGAAGACAGCCCCCGTCGGGAGAGGCGGTTGAACCGCGCGCTCACCTCCGCGTCGATGCCCACGCCCATCGCGTTGAAGAACGGGTGGCCGTCGGCCTCGCCGGAATCCAGCGTCGCGACGCGCCCGCGGCCCCCGGCCGCCAACTCCAGCGCCGCCCGCGCCGCCCGCGGGATGCCGAGGTGCAGCGCCAGACCGTTGCCGGAGCCGCACGGCACCAGCGCCAGCGCCGTCTCCGATCCCAGGAGACCGTGCGCCACCTCGTTCATCGTGCCGTCGCCCCCCACCGCCACCACGGTCTCCACCCCCGACTCCGCGGCGCCCCGCGCCAGCTCGCGCGCGTGCCCGGGCCCTTCGGTCACGCTCAGCCCCGCGTCCAGCCCACGCTCCGCGATGAACTCCCGGATCCAGCGGTCCATCCCGGGGCGCGCGCGGTTGCGCCCCGAATTCGGGTTGAAAATGAAGTGCAGCCTCATCGCGCGACCTCCGTCTCCCGCGGCGCCGGCGTCACCACCGGCGGTCGCACCGCCGCCAGCACTTGCTCCAGGATCTCCGCCGCCGCGCGCGGGCGGCTCAGCGGGGCCACCGCGCGCCGCCAAAGCGACCAGAGCGCCCCGCGGTCCGCGAACGCCGTCCGCAGCGCGACGAGCACCTGTTCCGGAGTCGTCGCCAGGGCGCCCACTCCGTGCCGGCGGAGCAGCTCGTAATTCCCCTCCTCCTGCCCGGGCACGATCTGGTTCACCACCATCGGGCAACGGGCCGCCAACGCCTCCTGCGTCGTGGCCCCGCCCGCCTTGCTCACCACCACATGGTGCGTCAGCAACAACCGAGGGATCTCGTTGGTCCAGCCCAGCACTTCCGCGCGATGCGGCCTTCCCGCCGCGACCTCGAGCAGTCGGCGCCGCAGCGCGTCGTCCCGGCCCACCGTGCACGTGATCTCCCAATCCGTCTCGCGCAGCAGACGCTCCGCGGTCTCGGGCGCCCGGCTGCGTCCGGAATTCACGATATACAACACCCGCGGGCGCGCACCGGAGGCCAGCTCCGGGGGCATAAACTCCCCCGCGCGGTGGTGAAAGAAAGGATCAACCGGAAAGCCGGTCACGGAGATGCGGCCGGGATCCACGCCCGCCGCCGTCATGACGTCGGCGGACTCCGCGTTCGGCACGAACCAGCCCGAGGAACCCGCCCGCCACCAGAGCGAGTTGATGCTGATCGAGTCGGTCACCACGCTGAACGCCGGAGGAACGGCGGCTCCGCCACGCGCCAGCGCGGCGAGGGTGAAAAGGTAGCCCGGAAACGTGCAGATGACCGCCGCGGGACGCTGGTGCGCGATCAGCTCCGCCAGCACGCGGCGCTCGGCGGGGGAGCGGCCGAGCGCGGCACGCACCATCCGCGAACGGTCGAACCATCGGTAGAGCGCTCCCCAGCCCGTCGGCCAACCGTTGATGACCCGGAGATAGGCACGGCGCGCGACGGCGTTGAGCCGCGGGGCGGCCAGCGCGAGGGCGTCGATCACCGGCGCGGTGCCGGCGCCGTGGTGCGACTCATGCTCGACTGAGAGCGCCCGCGCGGCGGCGTTATGCCCCTCACCGTAACCCGCCGTGAGGATAAGCAGGCGGGGGCTCATGCGGGCACCGCCTCCTCCACCGCGGGCGGCCGGCCACCCGCCAGGCCAAGCAAGTCTGCCTCCAGACCGGCCACCACGCGTTCCCAGGAGTGATCCTCGACCGCAGCGCGCGCCCGCGCGCGCAGTTTCGTCCGCAGAAAATCATCGGTCGCCAGCAGGACGGCCGCCTCGATCAGGTCCGCGGGCGCGTCCAGCGACGCGAGCAGGCCGCTCTCACCATGCCGCACGAACTGCCGCGCCGCGGCGTAGTCGAAACCCGCCACCGCGAGACCGCTCGCCAACGCCTCCGTGAGCACGTTGCCGAAGGTCTCCGTGCGGCTCGCGTGGATGTAGATGTCGGCCGACGCGTAATGGCGGCCGATCTCCTCGCGGGAGAAAAACCCGGCGAAGATGCATTCCGGGTGCCGGCGCTGCAGCCGAGCCCGCAGGGGACCCTCGCCCGCCAACACGAACCGGAGGCGCGGGTTCGCCGCGCGCATCGCCGCGTAGGCCTCGAACAACAGCTCGTAGTTCTTCTCCGCCGCCATCCGGCCCACATGCAGGACCACGGGATCCTCGGGTCCCGCGCCCCATTGCTGCCGCAGGGCCGGGCAACGCCGCGCCGGGTGGAAGCCCCACGTGTCCACACCGCGGGAAAGCAGCGCGAGATTGCGGAAGCCCTCGCCGGCCAGTTCGGCGCAGAGCTCCTCCGTCGGCGCGAAGGTGCGCCGGGTGCGGTTGTGCACCCAGCGCAGCCAGGCGAGCACCGCGTGCCGGAGCGGCCCCACGCCGTAATGGCCGGTGTAGGCGTGGAAATTCGTGTGGAAGCTCGAGCTCACCGGGATGCCGAGCGCGCGCGCCACCGCCACCGCCGAGGCGCCCAGCGGTCCCTCCGTCGCCACGTGCACCAGATCCGGACGCTCCTCGCGCCACGCCCGCCGCAGCCGGCCCCACGCGGGCCAGCCCAGGCGCAGCAGCGGGTAGCCCGGGATCGGGAAACCCGGCAGCGCCACCTCCGTGAATCCTTCCGACGGCGCCGCACGCCGCAGGTCGTCCCGACGCGGACGGTACACCGTGACTGCATGCCCCCGACGCCCGAGTTCCCGCACGATCACCCCGAAGGTCATGGCGACGCCGTTGACCTCAGGCGGAAATGTCTCGGTGACGAGCGCGAGCTTCACGTTTCTTGCCCACAACTTAAGCGGTGGTTGTGGCAATTGAATGACGGCGAGGTTACGATCCGGGAACAAATCGCCGCCACCGTTGCCACCGGCGAAGGCCCTCGGCTTCTTCCCGCGGTTCCATGCTAGCCCGTCTCCTCCTCCCCGCGCTGATCGGCTTCGCCCATGCCGCCAACTCCTCCCCCGCGACGCCGCCCGCGCTGGTGCTTCAAATCACCGTCGACCAGCTGCGGGGCGACATGCTCCCGCGCCACCGCGACGGCTTCGGGCCGGACGGTTTCCGCCGCCTGCTGGACCGCGGCATCGTCTTCACCCGGGCGCACCACGCCGCGGCCAACACCCTGACCGCGAGCGGCCACGCCGTGCTCGTGACCGGAGCAGCGACGGCCGATCACGGCATCGTGGCGAATGACTGGCACGACCGCGCGCTGGGCCGCGCGGTTTACTGCGTCGAGGACGAGCGGTTCCCGATCGTGGGCGGCCCCGGCCGCGGGCGCTCCCCCCGCTGGCTCACCTCCTCCACCATCGGCGACGAGATCATCGCCGCGTCGGGCGGCCGCGCCCGCGCGTTCGCCGTCGCCGCCAAGGATCGCGCGGCGATCATCCCGGCGGGCCGGTCGGGGCGCGCGCTGTGGCTGTCCGACGCCACCGGCGCCTTCGTGGGCAGCACGTTTCACTTCCGCGAGGGCCTGCCGTCGTGGGTGGAGGAATGGAACCAGAGGCGGGTTTTCGCCCGCTACCGGGACGCGGTATGGCGGCCCTTCCGCACGGGCTCCCCCTCGGCGGAGGACGCGGCGGCGGGCAACCCGCATGCGCGCTTTCCCGCGGAGCTGCGCCGCGTCTTTCCGCATCCTCTGGCCGCCCGTTCCGACGCGGTGCTGCTCGCCTCCCTCGCCTACACGCCGTTCTCCGACGAGCTCGTGGCGGAGTTCTCCACCGAGTTGCTGGAGCGAGAGCAACTCGGCCGCCGCGGCGGCACCGACTATCTCGCGGTCAGCCTCGCCGCGACCGACTACATCGGGCACGCCTGGGGACCGGAGAGCGCGGAGTACGCCGACAATCTCGCGCGCCTCGACGCCACGCTCGCGCGTCTGTTCGCCGCGGTGGACCGCGCGGTGGGCGCGGATCGCTGGCTGGCCGTCCTCTCGGCCGACCACGGGGTGGATGACATCCCGGAGTCGCGCCTCGCCGCGGGCCGCCCCGCCGGCCGGTTCAATCCGGCGGCGCTTAGAGCGGCGGCGTCCGCCGCGCTGCGCGCGGAGTTCAGGGTGGAGGCGGATCTCATCGCGGCGTTCGTCCCGCCCGGGTTCTACCTGGACGAGCAGCGGGTGCGGGACGCGGGGCTGGATCCGCGCGCGGTGGCGGAGCGGCTCGCAGCGCACCTTCGCACCCGGCCCGGGGTGATGGCCGCCTACACCGTGGCGCAGATCCAGCGCGGCGAAGGCCTTGATCCGGGGCTGGCGCCTCTGGTACGCCGCGCCGCGCATCCTGAACGCTCAGGCGACGTCGTCATTGTGCAGGCGCCGCACTGGTACCTCTATCCCGATGCCGAGGGCTACGCCGCCATGCACGGCAGCCCCCACGACTACGACACGCACGTGACTCTGATTCTCGCGGGGCCGGGACTACAGCCCGCGAAGGTGACGACGCGGGTGGATCCCGGCAGGATAGCTCCCACGCTCGCGACTCTGCTCGGCGTCCGGAAGCCCTCGGGCTGCAGCGCCGCCGTACTGCCGGGGGTTCCGCTGCCCGCCGGACCAGACCGGCGTTGAATCAATGGCTCCGGGGGCCGGCGAGGGAAATTGACCGCATCGTAACGTGGGCGGGTTGCGGCCTCGGGATGGCGGTCCTCGAATCCCGGCTTGCGCGAAACCTTGGAAGACACCCTCGCACCCCCGGAGCCGCGAAGCGCGGCGCCGGCGGCGGTGCGGCCGCTGAACTATTTTGATGCGGCTCCCGCGGCCGCGCGCTACGCCGCGGGCCGGCCGCGCGGCCAGTCCGCGCTCCTCGCCCTGCTGCCCCGCCATCTGGCCGAGGCATTGCCCGTGGCAAGGGCGCTGGACGTGGGTTGCGGCACCGGCCACTCCACTGTGGCTCTGCGGCCCTTCGCCCGGGAGGTTATCGGGCTGGACCCCTCCTCCTTCATGCTGGCGCAGGCACCGCGGGTCGAAGGCGTTTCCTACCGCAAGGGCCACGCGGAGGCCCTGCCTTTCGGCCGGTCAGAGTTCGACCTGATCTCGGTCGCCACGGCGTACCATTGGTTCGACCAGGAGGCGTTTCTCGCCGAGGCGGGCCGCGTGCTACGTCCCGGCGGCTGGCTGCTTCTTTACAAGACCGGATCAACCGGCGCCCTCCCCGGCAACGTGCGGTTCACCAGTTGGTGGCAGCAGGTGTTCCGCGCCCGTTACCCCAAGGTGGCGCGGAACGAGGATCCGCTGGACACCGCGCGCGCGGCGCAGTTCGGCTTCGCGGAGGTCGTCCACGAGTCCGGGGAACGCCGGGCGGAGGTGGAACTCGACGCCCACGTAGAGAACCTCCTCACCCATAGCAGCGTCATCCGCGGGCTCACGCAACGAGGGGAAACCGTGCCGGAGGCCCGGGCCTGGCTGCGGACGGGCCTAGCGCCATTCTTCCCAGGCGGCGGCGCGCTGGTGACCTTCCACGATTGGCTCCACCTCTGGCGCCGCAGCCCCGCGCCATGAAAACCCCGCAGCGACGCGTCTTCCTCGCCGAGGAGGCCAGAACCGGCCTCGCCTTGCTGCAAGCGGCCGAGGAGGAGGGCCTGCTGCGGAAGCCGGCCCTGGCTGCGCGCTGGAAGGAAATCCGCGACCGCCTCCGGGGCGACGACCCCGCGCCTCGGGACCGGTTGGCCATCTTCGAGCTCCTGCGCGAGCTCGCCGCCACCCCTGGCTGCGAGCGACATTGGATCCGCGAGCGCTGGGCGCGGATCGACCGGCCGGAAAAAATGTAACAATCGCGGGGTTGCGGAGGGAAAAGTCCGGTTCGACGGTCCTCGGAAACCCGCTCTATGCCCCGTAAAACCACCCCCGCCACCGTCAAGGGTCTCTACGCCCGCATCACCGCCACCCAGAGGGAGGCCGAGGAGGCCAAGCGCACCGCCAAACTGGCGAAGGGCGCCTACAAGGCCGCCAAAACCAAGTACCGCGCCGCCAAACAGGCGGCCAAGAAACTGCGCAAAACCGTCCGCGCCCTCAAGGAGGAGCTAGCCCGTCGGGCCGCGCAAGGCGCCACTCCTCCGGGAAAACCCTCTTCCCGGCCGCGCACCAGGCGTCCCGCCCGCCGACCGGTTTCCCGCGCGGCCGACGCCCCCGCCGATCCTCTTCCCCCTCCCGCGATTGATCCCACGCCGGCGGCGGCTCCGGAGACCGCCGCCCCGGACCATTCCCCGGCTCAGTAGAGCTCGGGCACGATCATCTTCGCCGGGATCGGTTCGCGCCGGTACCCCGGGTGCCGCACGCGCGGCGGCAGGTCCACCGCGGGATGGGTCACCGGCTGGTAGGGCACCTGGCTCAGCAGGTGGTGGATGCAGTTGAGCCGGGCCTTCTTCTTGTCCTCCCCCTGCACCACCCACCACGGCGCCTCGGGAATGTGCGTGCGCTCGAACATGATCTCCTTGGCCTTGGTGTAGAGCTCCCAGCGCTTGCGCGACTCCAGATCCATCGGGCTGAGCTTCCACTGCTTCAGCGGGTCGTTGATCCGGCAGCTGAACCTGAACTCCTGCTCCTCGTCGGAAATCGAGAACCAGTACTTGATGAGCTGGATGCCCGAACGCACCAGCATCTTCTCGAACTCCGGCGCGGTGCGGAAGAACTCCTCGTACTCCCCCTCGGAGCAGAAACCCATGACCCGCTCGACTCCGGCGCGGTTGTACCAGCTGCGGTCGAACAGCACCATCTCGCCGGCAGCTGGCAGATGCGCGACGTAGCGCTGGAAATACCATTGCGTGCGCTCGCGATTGGAGGGCGCCGGAAGCGCCGCCACCCGGGCCACCCGGGGGTTGAGGTGCTGCGTGATGCGCTTGATGACACCACCCTTTCCCGCCGCGTCCCGCCCCTCGAAAAGAATCACCATGCGGTGCCCGTTCGCCACGATCCAGTCATGCATCTTCACCAGCTCTCCCTGCAGCCGGAAGAGTTCCCGGAAATAGCGGTTGCGCGCGGTCCGCGAGGCCTCGGGTCCCGCGGGCCGCTTGGGCCCGCCCGCGCCGGTCATGTCCCAATCCTCCCGCTCCATCTCCAGCTCCTCATCGTAGTCGTCGATCAGCTCCTGCCGCACGCGGCGGATGAGTTTTTCGGCCTGGGTTTCGGAAGGTTTGGACATCACGGGCTCCCGGGAGCCGTTCTACGGGTACTTCCGCGGGGGTCGAAAGCAAGGCGCGTCGCCCGCCCCGGGCCGCCGCGTCAACAATGTAACGTGTCCGTCACATGCGGCGCCTGAATCCCCCGGCCGCCGGCTGGACAAGTGACCCGCGGGCCGCACGCTCGCGCGCATGGCCACGGAGAGGATCACGAAGCGCGCGTACCTGAACGAGGCGCGCCAGCTGCGGCGGGAGTTGATCGAGCTCCAGCTGCAGCTGAAGCAGGCCCCTTTCAAGGTGCTGCTCATCCTCGCCGGCCCGGAGGGCTCCGGACGCGGCGAATTGCTGCACACGCTGGCGGAGTGGCTGGATCCGCGCGGCGTCGACACCTTCTCTTTCCATCCGCCCACCGAGGAGGAGCGCGCGCACCCGGCGCCGTGGCGGTTCTGGCGCGACCTGCCGGCGATGGGACGCATCGGCCTCTACACGGGCTCATGGTACACCGAGACCCTGCGCGAGGAGGCCCGCAACAAGCGGGCGCGGCGCCACCTGCTGGAGGAGGCCGAACGTATCCGGCGCTTCGAGAAACTGCTGGGCGACGGCGGTACGCTGATCATCAAGGTGTGGCTGCACCTTTCGCGGAAGGCACAGGGCCGCCGGCTCCGCACGCTTTGGGCCGACCCCTCGACCGCGTGGCGCGTCACGGAGGAGGACTGGCAGCATCACTTGATCTACGACCGGCTGGCGGAGACCGCGCGGCTTATCCGCCAGCGCACCAGCCGCCACGGCGCGCCGTGGACCACCATCGAGGCCGGCGACGAGCGTGCGCGGGACCTCGCCGTCGCCCGGCTGCTCGTCCGCCGGTTCCGTGAGCAGCAACGGAAGGCCACCCGGCTCTCCCCGCCCAAGCCGCCGACCGACCCCAAGCCGTTGCGGCCGTCGGGCCTGCGGCGCCTCCGCGCGTTGCGCCTCGACCAGGAAATGTCGGAGCACGACTACACCGCCTTGCGGGAAAAATGGCTCGGGCGCCTGAGCGCCTCGGTCCGCGGGGTGCTCGCGGCGGGCAAGTCGGTCGTGCTCGTCTTCGAGGGCTGGGACGCCGCCGGCAAGGGCGGCGCGATCCGCCGGCTCACGAGCGCCATCGACCCGCGCGATTACCGCGTGGTCTCGGTGGCCAAGCCGACTGACGAGGAGAAGCACGCCCATTACTTGTGGCGGTTCTGGCGCGAGGTGCCGCGCGACGGACGTGTGACGGTGTTCGACCGCTCCTGGTACGGTCGCGTGCTGGTGGAGCGTGTCGAAGGTTTCTGCCGCGCCGACGAGTGGCGGCGGGCCTACGGCGAAATCAACGACTTCGAGCGCCAGCTCACCGAGCACGGCACGGTGGTCATCAAGTACTGGCTCCACGTTTCGCACGAGGTGCAGCTCAGCCGTTTCCAGGAACGCGAAAGCACGCCGCACAAACAGCACAAGCTGAACGACGAGGACTGGCGCAACCGCCGCAAACGCCCCGCTTACGAGGCCGCGGTAGGCGACATGCTCGCCCTCACCGACACCCCGCACGCCCCGTGGCAGCTGGTCCCCGCCGACGACAAACGCTTCGCCCGCATCGAGGTCCTCCGCACCGCCACCCGCCTGCTCGAAGCCGCGCTGGAATAACCCGCCACCGCAGCCGGGATGGTTCCAACCCAAAGGGGTCAGGGCGTTGATTGTTTGAGTACCCCCTGCCGTGGCCGCAAAAAAACGCCCAACGCCCTGACCCCTTTTGGGGAAGTGCTACCGAAAATTCGCCATGCTCTTTCGGCACCAGCTTCCGGGTCATCCGCGGCTGCAGCCGCGGCTACACCGCCTGCGTCTCAGGCTTAGTTTTCCATCATCCGTGCAGTTCGAGTGTTCTGCAGGCCGCCCCGCTCGGTTTCGGGTCCTAGGTGTGTTTCGTCGTTACCCTCACTCGCCCCGTGGTCGTCCGCCTCCATCGCGGGATCCGCGAGGTTCCAACCCAAAGGGGTCAGGGCGTTGATTGTTTGAGTACTCCCTGCCGCGACCGCCAAAAAACGCCCAACGCCCTGACCCCTTTTGGGGAGGGCGCCGGCGTCAAAACCGCCACTCCAGCGCGCCGAACACAGTTTGGCCGGGCGCCGGGTAGCCGTTCACTTCCTCGTAACTCTCACCGAGGAGATTTTCCACGCGGCCTTTCAGCAAGAGGCGCGGGTTCAGCCGGTACTCACCATACACCCGTAAGACGCCGAAATCCTCGCCGTCGATCGTGCGGAAGGTGCGCGCGTCGACGTCCTCGCGGGCGGCCGTTACCGCCCAACCCGCCCCTAGGCCGAAACCGCCGGTCCACGCGCGCCACACATCCAGACCGCCGCGATGCCGCGGGCGGCGCAGGAGGCGGCGATTGGTGGTGAGATTCTCCGCCTCAAGGTAACCGTAGCTCCAGCGCACCTCGGCCGTCGCCACCGGCACGACGCCGGAAAACTCCAGTCCGCGCGTTCGCGCCCGCTGGATGTTCTGCACGCTACGAAAGTCCGGCGTCGCCGCGATGAGGTCGCGTAGTCGCGTCTCGTGCCAGGTCACACTCACGCGCCCGCCGCGGTCGGCGAGAAGGTCGAAGCCGGCGTCCCATCCAGCCGCGCGCTCGGGCCGCAGCGCCGGATTACCGGTGTAGAAGGCGCTGCGTCCGTACAAATCGAGGAAACTCGGTGAGCGGAAGGCGGTGCCGTGGCTCGCGCGGAGTTTCAGCCTTCCGCCCGACATCAGCCACGCCGCGGTCGCGCGGCCCGTCGTGGCGCGGCCGAAACTGTCGAAGTCGTCATTGCGCAGACCCGCCGTCAAAAAAACGTCGTCCCGCGGCGAAAATTCATCCTGCGCAAAAAGCGCGAACAACCGCTGCCGGCGGTCGATCGCGCCGAATCCGGTGTTGATCGTTCGGTTCCCCTCACCCGTCGCACCGGCGGTCACGCGGTGCCGCTCCCAACCCGACCAGGTCGTCTGCACATCGGCCACGGCCCGGCGGTTCTTCACCACGGTGAACGCCGTGGGCCGTCCCGTCCGCGGGCTCTCCGCGACGAAACGCCGTTCCTGCGCGCCCACCAGCGCGCGGGCGTTCCACTCCCGTGAGAACGTCAGGTCCGCGAACGCCGTCGCGAGCAGGTTGTCCTCGCGTTCCGTGTTGTCGGGATCGTTCACAAACCGGTCGCCGGGCGAACCGTAAGCACCATGGAACCAGCGCGCCGTTGCGCCGACCACGACACGCGGATTGAGGCGGCGGTCAACGCGCGCGACGGCGTTGACCGACTCGAAGCGATTATTAGGCCGCTCGTTGTCGGTCGCACCGCCCTGCAGCGAGAGACTCCAGGCGTCGGCCCCCGACTCTCCCTGCGCGGCCAACGCCGCCTGCCGCGTGCCAAAGCTGCCCGCCTCCACGGCGATGCGGCCCGAGGGAGCGCCCACCCCGCGCCGCGCGCGCAAAGCCACCACACCGCCGATCGCCTCGCCGCCGTACAACGTGCTCTGCGGCCCATGAGAAATCTCGAGGCTGTCGCACGCCCCCACGCACGCGCCGCCGAGGAAGACGGCGTAGTCGGTGTTGGGTTCGTTGATGCGCAGGCCGTCGACGAGGAAGAGCGTCTGGTTGGAATTGGCCCCGCGCAAAAAGAGCGAGGTCGTCATACCCGTCGCTCCGGACGTCGCGGTCGGCTGCGCCGCGACCGCGCCTAGCGCCGCAGCCAGCGAAGTCGTTTGCCGGCGGGCGAGTTCCTCCGCGGTGATCAAAGCAACAAAGGTGCCGAGCGTGCGCGGATCGGCGGCGGTGCGCGTCGCGGTGGTGACAACGGCCGGCAAGGGGACGGCCGCGGAGGACGCGACTGTTTGAGCCCGGAGGGTGGCCGGAAAAAGAATGCTGACACCGGCGAGCCAGGCTCGCGGCCGTAAAACAGACATGGAGGCGGAGGTTGGAAACGGAGCCAAGAGCAGGACCGACCGCCACGGGACGAAGGGGCCGCTCTCACGCTTCATGGATGCGATGAAGGGCCCGCGGACGCCCGAAGGCGCGACCGCGGGAGTGAGGGCAATTTCCGGGGCAGATGTTCGGACTCCGCATATCCGCACGGACGGGCCGGACGCCGATGGCGTCCTTCCCCGCCCGTGCACCTCGCCCCTCGCCTTCGCCTCCGGCCAAGACCTGAGACTGACTTTGCGCGAGCCCCTCCGTCGGGACCCGCTGGGGGTTTGTGACGCGTAACCGCAGCGCGACTGTGGCCGGCTTGCACGGCCTTCCCTGACACCCGAGAATGAAAAAGAACCGGAGGGCGAACCCCACGCCGCACACGGAACCAGCGCAAGCCCATTTACTAAAGCACGCATCAACGCATCGCGATGCGTCGATATGAAGCTTGCCAGCGCCTTCCCCCGGCCCAACCTGCCCGGCATGTCCCAAGCGCCGCAGACCGCCTCAAAGGACGCCGCCGAACGCGCGGACGCTTTCCGGCGAATTTTCGCCGCGCGCATCGTCGTGCTCGACGGCGCGATGGGATCGATGATCCAGACGTACAGCCTCACCGAGGTCGACTTTCGCGGCACCCGCTTCGCCGACCACCCGCACGACCTCAAGGGCAACAACGACCTGCTTTGCCTCACGCGCCCCGACGTGATCGAGCGCATCCACGCCGACTACTTCGCCGCCGGCGCCGACATCGTCGAGACCAACACCTTCAGCTCCACGTCGATCGCGATGGCGGATTACCGCTGCGAGCCGCTCGTGCGGGAGATCAACCTCGCCGCGGTCGCCTGCGCGCGCCGCGCGGCGAGCGCCGCGGAAAAAGCCGCGCCGGGCCGCCTCTGCTTCGTCGCGGGTGCGATCGGACCGCTCAACCGCACGCTTTCGCTTTCGCCCGACGTCAACCGGCCCGATTTCCGAGCCGTCACCTGGGACCAGGTCGTGTCCGCGTACACCGAGCAGATCGAGGCCCTGCTCGACGGCGGCGTCGACGCCCTGCTGGTCGAAACGATCTTCGACACCCTTAACGCCAAGGCCGCGCTGTTCGCGGTCGAGGAGGTCTTTGCGCGCCGCGGCGAGTCCGCCCGCGTGCCCGTGATGGTGAGCGTGACCATCACCGATGCCTCGGGTCGCACGCTCTCGGGCCAGACCATCGCGGCATTTTACACCAGCATCGCGCACGCGCGGCCGTTCTCGGTCGGGATCAACTGCGCGCTCGGCGGTGAAGCGATGCGCCCCTACGTCGAGGAACTGTCAGGCATCGCGCAGTGTTACGTCTCCTGCTACCCCAACGCCGGTCTCCCGAATGCGTTTGGCGGTTACGACGAAACCCCCGCCGACATGGCGCGCGTGCTCGGCGATTTCGCCGCGCGCGGCTGGCTCAACCTCGTCGGCGGCTGCTGCGGCTCGACGCCGCCGCACATCGCCGCGATCGCGCAGGCCGTGCGCAATCGCGCCCCGCGCCAGGTCCCGCAAGCGTTGCGCGCCCTCCGCCTGAGCGGCCTCGAGCCGCTCGCCCTCGCCTGATCGCCGTGACGTCCGCGACCCGCCCCTCCGGTTCCACTTTCCTCGTCATCGGGGAAAGGACGAACATCACCGGCTCGCCCAAGTTCGCGAAGGCGATCAAGGCCGGCGACTGGGAGGGGTCGGTCGCCATCGCCCGCCAGCAGGTCGAGAGCGGCGCCAACATCATCGACATCAACGTCGACGAAGCCCTCATCGACGGCGAGGCGACGATGACGCGTTTCCTCAACCTCATCGCGTCGGAGCCCGAGATCGCGCGCGTGCCCGTGATGATCGACTCCTCAAAGTGGTCGGTCCTTGAGAAGGGTCTCCAATGCCTGCAGGGCAAGGGCATCGTGAACTCGGTCTCGCTGAAGGACGGCGAGGAGGAGTTCCTGCGCCGCGCGGGCCTCATCCGCCGTTACGGTGCCGCCGCGGTGGTCATGGCGTTCGACGAGCAAGGCCAGGCCGCCACCCGGGACGAAAAGGTGCGCATCTGCACCCGCGCCTACCGGCTGTTGACCGAGCGCCTCGGGTTTCCGGCCGAGGACATCATCTTCGACCCGAACATCCTCACCGTCGCCACCGGCATCGAGGAGCACAACAACTACGCCGTCGATTTCTTCGAAGCCACGCGGATCATCAAGGATACGCTGCCGGGCGCGCGCGTGAGCGGCGGCGTTTCCAACGTCTCGTTCTCCTTCCGTGGCAACAACCCGGTGCGCGAGGCGATGCACACCGCGTTCCTCTACCACGGGATCCGCGCCGGCCTCGACATGGCGATCGTCAACGCCGGCATGCTCGGCGTCTACGAGGAGATTCCCGCCGACCTGCTGGAACGCGTCGAGGACGTGCTCCTCAACCGCCGGCCCGACGCCACCGAGCGACTCGTCTCTTTCGCGGAACAACTGAAGGCCGCCGGCGGCGAAGGGAACGCCGCGCGCGCCGCCATCCCCGCCGCCGAGGCCTGGCGGCAGGCGCCCGTCGAGGAACGTCTCAAGCACGCGCTCGTGAAGGGTATCGACGCGTTCGTCGATGCCGACACCGAGGAAGCCCGCGCCAAGTACCCGCGGCCGCTCGACATCATCGAGGGGCCGCTGATGGACGGCATGCGCGTCGTCGGCGACCTGTTCGGCGCCGGGAAAATGTTTCTCCCGCAGGTCGTGAAGTCGGCCCGCGTGATGAAGAAGGCCGTCGCCTACCTCACGCCTTTCATGGAGGAGGAAAAGCGCCGCCTCGCCGCCACCGGCGCCGCGACCCGGGCCAACGGCCGCGTGCTGCTCGCGACCGTGAAGGGGGACGTCCACGACATCGGCAAGAACATCGTCGGCGTGGTGCTCGCCTGTAACAATTACGACGTCACTGACCTCGGTGTGATGGTGCCGGCCGAAAAGATCCTCGCGGCCGCGCGCGAGCGGCAGGCGGACGTCATCGGACTCTCCGGCCTCATCACGCCCTCGCTCGACGAGATGGTGCACGTCGCGCGGGAGATGACGCGCCAGGGATTTTCCGTTCCCCTACTCATCGGCGGGGCGACGACCAGCGCGGCGCACACCGCCGTCAAAATCGCGCCCGACTACGCGCCGGGCGTGGTGCACGTGCTCGACGCCTCGCGGGTGGTCAACGTGGTGAGCGCGCTTCTCTCCCCGGAGCAGAAACCCGCCTACCTCGCCGACGTGCGTACACGGCAGGACCGGCACCGCGAGGAGTTCGCGGCCCGCGGAGCGCGCCGCAACCTGCTCCCGCTGGCGGAGGCCCGCGCCCGGAGGCAAACCTTCGATTGGGCGGCGGCCGACATTCCCGCCCCCGAGTTCACCGGCCCCCGCGCGTTCGACCCCGTGCCGCTCGAGGAGATCGAGCCGTACATCGACTGGGGTCCGTTCTTCAGCGCGTGGGAACTCCACGGTCGTTTCCCCGACCTGCTGCGTGACGAGGTCATCGGCGCCGAGGCCACGCGGCTGTACGACGACGCGCGCCGGATGCTGGCGCGGATCATCAAGGAGCGCCGCTTCACCGCAAAGGCGGTGCTCGGGTTCTGGCCGGCCAATTCCGTGGGCGACAGCATCGAGGTTTACGCCGACCCCGGCCGCGGCCGCATTCTCGCGAGCTTCGCCTGCCTGCGCCAGCAGCACGAGAAGCCGGCCGGGCAGTTCAACCACTGCCTCGCCGACTTCGTCGCGCCGCGTGACTCGGGCCGCCTCGATTATCTCGGCGGATTCGCGGTCACGGCGGGCCATGGGGTCGAGACGCTCGCCGCCGAGTTCAAAGCCGCGCACGACGACTACTCCGCGATCATGGCCCAGGCGCTAGGTGACCGCCTCGCCGAAGCCCTGGCCGAACTGATGCACAAACGCGCGCGCGACCTCTGCGGCTACGGCCGCTCCGAGGCGCTGCCGATGGCCGACATCATCCGCGAGAAGTACCGCGGAATCCGCCCCGCCCCCGGTTACCCGGCGTGCCCGGACCACACCGACAAGCCGGTCCTCTTCGACCTGCTCGGGGCGACGGCGGCGACCGGCATAACCCTCACCGAAAGCTGCGCGATGCACCCCGCGAGCAGCGTGAGCGGGTTCTATCTCAACCACGGCGAGGCGAAGTATTTCGCTGTGGGAAAAATCGGCCGCGATCAGATCGACGACCACGCCACGCGCCGCGGCCGTGGTGTCGCCGAGACGGAACGCTGGCTCGGTCCGTACCTCGATTACGTGCCGGAGAACTGACCCGCCCCAACGCGAACGGCGGGCGGGTTCATTTCCGCGGGTGCTCGCGGAAGAAACGCACGATCAGCGGCGGCGCCTCCCGGGAGAATCCGTGCGCGCCCTCGTGGATGAAGGTCACGACGGGAGTGCCGCGTTCCGAAGGATAACGCGTGCAGTCCGGCGCCCAAGGCGTTCCTTCCGCCGTGCCGTTCAGCCGCCGCAGAGTACGGATCGTCTCCTCCTGCCAGGTGAACTCCACCAACTCGTCTCGCCGGCCGGCGAGATGCATGACCGGTTTCGGCGAAAGCCCCCCGCGCGCCGCACGGGCCACCGCCGCCGAAGGAGCGACCGCCGCCAGCGCGTCACCGCGCTGCGACCAGAGCAGGTAGGTGAACCCTCCGCCGTTGGAGTGTCCGGTGGCGTAGACCCGCGCGTCGTCGATCGCACGCTCCCGCCGGAGTCGGTCCAGCATCGCGTCGAAGAACTTCAGATCGCGGTCCCCCTGTTCGCCGGGGCCGTGTTGCCAGCCGGGTTCACGTCCCTCCGGATCCGTGAGCCGACCCGGCGTGTTCAGCCCTTGCGGGTACACGACCACCGCCTCCGGCCAATGCGTATGGATGCTGAACGTCCGCGCCGCATTGCGCGCCGTGCCTCCGTGGCCGTGAAAGACGAACACCAGCGGGGCCGGCTCCCCGACGCTGGCGGGAAAATACCCCAACGCTTCGCGCCGCACACCGTCCACCATCCACTCCGACGGCACGGGTTCCGCGGCCGCAGCCGCGATGGCCATCAGCGCGCACGAAAAAACGATCCGCATCAGGCGCCGGCGCACAGCTCGGAGGATGACCGTGGAAAGCACCGCGAAACCTTCCCGAGTTTATACCCGACCTGCAAGACGGCGCAGGCAGGGCGAGACATCCGACACCTCCCGCACGCAATGAGCCCGAGATTCCTCGCCCGCGATTCTTCAAAGAGGCCTCACGTCACTCACCCCGAATTCCGGGTCACGCCGCGCTCGCCGGCGCACGCGACCGTGCGAATCGATGATCGCATGACAACCGAATCAGCCGCTCCCGCCTTTGCGATCCAAACCCGCATCCTCGTGCTGCGCGGGCAGCGGGTGCTGCTGGATCGCGATCTCGCCTCGCTGTACGGCGTGCCGACGAAGCGGCTGAACGAGCAGGTGAGGCGTAATTCCGGCAGATTTCCTGCGGACTTTTGTTTTCAGCTTAGCCCCGGGGAAGTGGCAAACTTGAGGACGCAAAGTGCGACCTCAAGTCAGGGCCACGGAGGCAAACGACACCTTCCTTTCGCGTTTTCGGCACACGGCGCACTCATGGCAGCGCAAGTACTACGGTCGCCAGAGGCGGTTGCGATGAGCGTCCACGTCGTCCGCGCATTCGTGCACCTGCGGAGAATACTGGTAGATCATCGGGCGCTCGCGGCGAAACTGTCGGAACTTGACGCCCGCGTAGGCACCCACGACCGGCAGCTCGCAGCTCTGATCGAGGCGATCCGACGACTGACGGCGCCGGACGGACCCGGACACGACCGCAAGATCGGATTCCACCGCGGCAACCGGTGACGGCCGGCGCAGTGCCCCCTTGACCACGCGCACACCGAGGGGCTTGCCTCGAACTGCCCCATGCAAGCCAACCCCCTTTGCCGCTGCGCAGCGGCGGCCTTCCTCATCGCAAATTTGAAGATCGCGGGCTTCGCCGCGGTTCCTTCCCCCGAGGTGGTCAACCTCTCCCCTTTCATCGTCTCGACGGAAGGCGACGAAGGCTATCGCGCCGCGAACACGCTTTCGGGCACCCGGATGAACGCCAGCCTGCTTCACACGCCGGCCGCGGTCTCGGTCCTGACCAAAGAGTTCCTCGACGACATCGGGGCGGAGAACGTGATGGACATGCTGAAGTACGCCCTGAACTCGGAACACGAGCGCAGCGATCCGAGCGGTGGCGTGCAGCAGGCCTTCGACGTGCGCGCGACGGTGCGCGGTTTCACGGAGTCTGTCATCTCCCGCGACTACTTGCCCAACATGGTCGAGGGCCGCGGCATCCTCGCCTCGGACCGGTTCAACGTCGACCGCGCGGACGTGAGCCGGGGTCCCAACTCCATCCTTTTCGGCGCGGGCCGGCCCGGAGGGGCGATGAATCTGACCTCGAAGCGGGCGGTGTTGAACGCGCGCCGCCAGACCGCGACCGTCACGCTGGGCGACAACGCGAAGCGCCGCAGCGAATTCGACCTGGCTTTCCCTCTGCTCCGCGACCGGCTCGCGTTGCGCACCAACGCCGTCCGGGAGGAACGGGGTGGCTGGTTTGAGTTTGAAGGATTGCGCCAGAGTGGCGTCGCCCTCGCCAGCACCTGGCAGCCGCGCCCGTCAACCCAGGTCCGGGCGGCGGTCGAACATCTGCGGCGCGACCAGGTAATGGGAGGAAACTTCCCCCACGCGGACTTCGGCTACTCGCGTTGGGCCTTGGCCGGAGCGCCGCTGGCCGCCAACCCGCTGCTGCCGGCGACCAACCCCGCCCCGTCGCTCCTGCGGTCCGCCAATACCCTGCAGGTCATCTACGCGCCGCAGGTCCGCGACCGCCCCTTCCGCCTTTCCACCACCGGAGCGGACATGCGGCCCGACCTGCCCGGTTCCCAGCCGACGGGCTTCTGGGAAACCATCAGCGGCGCGGCTGCCCCGTCGGGCGGCACGGTTGACGATCCGTTCTACGGGCGAGTCCTCCCCGCACATGCCTACCTGTCCGGTCCGGGGCGCGACGCCAATTTCCGCTACACCCTCTGGTCCCTGTTCGTGGATCAGCGCGTCGGCCCGTTCAACCTCGAGCTCGGCTACAACCGCACGCACTACACCCGCGGGTTCACCCAGCCCTCCGCCAACGCCATCGGCGACCCGAACCCGGTCCTGCCCGGCGCGTACTTCGCCGACGGCGATTCCGTCATCGCCGCGGGTCGGCTCCCCGGCACGCTGCTCCCCGACATCGCGCGCGCGAATCCGTTTGCCGGCCTGCCCTACGTCCAGAGCCAGGCGGTGCAGCAGCTGTTCGACCAGCGCAGCGAGTCGTTCCGCGCGACGCTCGGAACGGAGCTGGATCTGACGCGGCGACATCCCTGGTTCGGCCGCCACAGCGCGGCGGCCTCGTGGCAGCACAACGACAACCTCTTCGGCAACGGCGTCGTCGCCGAGTACAACTCGGCGCCCGGCAACGCCCAGCCGATCGACTCGGCCACCAACATCATCCTGCGGCGAACCTACCTCGATTTCACGCGTCCCGGCGGCCAGCGCGGCGCGCTCGACCCTTGGGCGAATCCGATTCCCGACGGCCCTGGCATGAAAGCGCGGTTCCTTTGGAACAATTCCTACCCTTGGAACCAGACCGTGAGCCGCAGCCTGATGCTCGCCGCCCAAAGCCGTTTCAGTCGCGACCGCATCGTGCTCACCGCCGGCTATCGCCGGGAGCGGATCGAGAACAACAATGCTTCCCTCGGCGGAGAAAGGATACCGAACTCCACCAATCTCTGGCTCACCCGACCGTACCTTTTCGATCCTGCCACCGTCGCCGCCTACTCCGGTGCCACGCGCACCGCCGGCGCGGTGGTGACACCCCTCCCTTGGCTCGCCCTCGCCTACAACCAATCCCAGAGCGTTTTCCCCCAAAGTAATTTCACTGACATCTATGACCGTCTGCTCGTGCCCAGCCGGGGACAGGGCCGCGACTACGCGATCCGCCTCAACCTCCTAGGTGGGCGCCTTTACGCCAGCCTGAGTACGTACCGGAACCGCGGCTACGATCAGTTCCACGACGTCACCAGCAACACCGTCCGTGGTCAGGGCGTCCCGGTGGTCAACGATGTCCTCACCACTCTGATCCGCCTGAACCGGCCGCTGCCCGCGAAGATGCGGGACCTCGGCATCACGCAGGTCGGCCAGTCAAAGTATCGCGAGACCGTCACCGCCGACGGGCGGGGCACCGAACTGGAACTCACCGGCCGCCTGGCCGCCGGTTGGAATATCTCCGTGAACTATTCGCGTCCGCGCCTGGTCTTCACCGACCTCGCCCCGAGCATGCGCGGACTCCTCGCCGACAACCGCGCCGCGTGGGACGGCAACGCCACTCCCCTCGACAGCACCCGCGCCACGGTCGCGACCTTCGTCCGCGCCCGCGACAACACGCCGGCCCGCGATTTCGTCCTGCAGCCCGCGACGCTGAACGACGCCTACGATTACGTGCAGTCGTTGCTCGATCTGGTGGACCGGGGAGACGGCAAGCCGCCGCTTTCATTCACCGGTGAGTCTTTCAACGCGTTCACCAGCTACCGGTTTGGAGACGGTGCGCACGCCTCGCTGCGCGGCGGACGCGCCGGACTGGGGGCGAACCACCGGGGCGCCCCGGTGATCGGATTCGACGCCGCCAACGGCAACGCCCCGATTCTGGGCCGCGGGGCCCTGGTCTGGAACGCCATGCTCGGCAAACAGCTGCGCGTGCGACGCGGCCACCTGCTCGATCTCCAACTTAACGTGGAGAACCTTTTCCGCCAAGAGGAAGCCCTGCCGTTCTCCGCCGTGGCCCCGGGCCAGGTCGTCCGCTGGATGCTCCCCCGCGTGCGGCACGGCTGGTCGGCGCGCGCCACCTACACGTTTTGAGGCCGTCGACGGGCCGGACTCGCCAGCGCAACCTGCCGGAGGCCGCCGAACCGGCTCGGCACCTTTCGCCAACGACGACGTTGGCTCAGGCCGCCAAAGGGCGGCGCTCGCGGCGCAAAACGGCGGGCAGCGACGGAAACGGGACGAGCGCAAGGAGGCGCGCGCGGGGCGCCATCTCGACGGGCTCCCATAGCTGGCGGGCTTGGCGGACACGGGAGGACGAAAGGCGGAGGACGCCATAGCAGGGACGGTTGGAGTTCATGGGGAAGATTCTAGGTGATGGGGTGAGACAAAGCTTGTCCCAGCCTGGAAAATCCACCCCGCCGGCTACCCGTTTTCGGGTACACCGGCCCGTTGGCGTGCACCGCACGCGCGGCATGTTCGCCCGCGCACAACAAAACCACCCATGAGAACATCCCCCCAACGCTTCGCCTCCAATCCTCCCCCCTCGCGCGGCTCCGTCACCGGCGGCGGCAGTGCCCCCGTTAAAACCCTGCGCCTCGGCCGCATGAAGGCCGCGATTTGGGAGAACAGCGCCGACGACCGCACCTACCACAACGTGAAGTTCGCCCGGACCTACCTCGACGATAACAAGAAGTTCCAGGACACCGACACGTTCGGCCGCGAGGACCTGCTGCTCCTCGCGAAGCTCGCCGACCAGGTCCATACGTTCATCTGCGACCGCCAGGCCGCCCAGCGCTCCGAAGATCCTTCACTCGCCTGACCACGGCTCGGAAGGCCGGGCATTTCCAAGCCTCCCGCTGTTTTGATCCGGCTCAGGGGAAAGTTGCCCCGGGGCTTAGGGGGCATTTGCCTCGCGACCCAATGAACCGCCGCGACTTCCTTACCAGCGCCGCCGCGAGCGCCTCGCTGGGCCCCGCTGTTTTCGCCGCCGCCAGGAAAGCCGGACGCGCGCCGAGCGTGCTTCTTCGCTCCTCCTGGCAGAGCGTGAACATCGGCGACATCGGCCACACTCCCGGGGCGCTATCCTTGCTCTACCGGCATTTCCCAGAGGTCGAGATCACCCTGTGGCCAGGCAACCTTGGGCATGGCTCCCGAGAGTTTCTCACCAAGGCCTACCCTCAGCTCAGGATCGTCGAGGGAAGCCTCGGCAAGGACGAACGCCCGACTAACGCGCGGCTTGCCCAGGCTTGGGCCGAAACGGATCTCTACCTCAGCGGCTCGGGCTCGGGTTTCCCGGCGAGCAATCACGCCGTGGCGTTCCGCCGCGCCACCGGGAAGCCGGTCGGGGTCTTCGGCGTAAGCACCGACCCGATCTCCGGCATAGGCGCCGGCCGCGACCCGGAAGGCGGCACGTTGGCGAGCCTGCGCGAGCGGGCGCTCAAGCTCCCGCCCACGCACCTCGCGGCCGACTTACGCTTCATCCTGGACCAAGCGGCTTTCTTTTTCTGCCGCGATACCATCTCTCGCGACTACCTGAAGTCCCAGGGCGTGCGGACGCCCATCCTCGAGTTCGGGCCCGACGCCCAGCTCGGGATGCCCTTGCGCGACGATACCCGGGGGCTGGCATGGCTGAAAGAGCGCGGCCTCGAACCCGGGAAATTCATCTGCGTCATCCCTCGGCTGCGCTACACCCCCTACTACAAGATCCGCAACACGGCGCGCACCAAGGACGACGAGACCAGGGACGCCATAAACGACCGCACCACTGAGCGCGACCACGCGAAGGTCCGCGCGATGATCGAGTCCTACGTCCGCGCCACCGGGCAAAAGGTCATGATCTGCGCGGAAATGACCTACCAGGTCGAGATGGGGCGCGAGGTGCTGGTGAATCCGCTGCCGTCCGATGTGAAGCGCCACGTCGTCTGGCGCGACACCTACTGGCTGCCCGATGAAGCCGCCTCGATCTACGCCCAGGCCCAATGCGTCATCAGCCTTGAGTGCCACTCGCCTCTGATCGCCCTGCACCAGGGCACGCCGACGTTCTACGTCCGCCAGCCGACCGACACCTGCAAGGGCCAGATGTACCGCGATTTCGGCGCGAATGACTGGTTCTTCGAGGTGGACGAGGCCGACGGCCCGCTGCTGTGGTCGCGCCTCGAGACCATCGTGAAGGACCCCGCGGCCGCTCGCGCCAAGGCCCGCGCCATCATGGCCGGCGTGGAAAATCGCCAGCGCCGCATGGTGCAGGCCGTCCGCGAAGCCTGCGGGGCGTAGTTTCGGGCAACGTTCGTCGGGGGGCCCAACCGGTCCCGGAGATCACCGGGAAAAGCGGCGTACACGGCGGAATGAGTATCTCTCCTTGAGTGGCGCCGCGGCCTGCGCGGGAGACCGACTTCGCCCAGTCAACGGCGGGTGAACACCCGTAGCCGCTGCACTTCGCGGCATTACAAGCGAAGGGAAACAGGCGCAACCGAGGTTCCGTTTCCCGCGTTCCTGATAATTTCCGCCTTACCCTCCTCTTCCTTCCGCAATTCCTGAAACCGATTTCCCGGCCGCTTGACCGCTGATCTTTGCGGTCATACCGTCTTACCATGGTAGCCATCACCTTCAAGCTATCGCCCGCCGAGGCGCGGGCCCTGCGCGCACAGGCCCGCGCGGCCCGGCGCACCGTTTCCGCGCATTTGCGGGCCGTGGTGTTTCCGGCTTCAGCGGAGCCGCGACGGCGCAAGCGGATCACCAAGCGTCATCCCGTCTCCGGCCTGCTTTACGATGCCACTCCGGGTCCGGACGTTTCCCAGGAACAAATCGACGCGGCGCTCGCCGATTTCCCGTGAAATACCTCCTCGACGTGAATGCGCTGATCGCGTGGCGCCACCGTCGGGCGCCGGCCCACGCGCGATTCCACAACTGGGTCGCGGCGCATGGCGCCCGCAACTGCGCGACATGCGCCCACGTCGAGCTCGGGTTTATCCGTGTTTCCATGCAGGTCTTCGGTGACTCGTTGGCCGAGGCGCAGACAGCCCTGGCGGCGATCAGGAAACAAGCGGGCGGCTACATAGCACCGGCGCCTTCGCCCCGACTCGCCGCCTGGGCTACGACACCCGCGCACACCTCCGACGCCTACCTGGTGCAGCTCGCGGCCTCCGCCGGCCTGACGCTGGCCACCTTCGACGCGTCGATTCCAGGCGCGACTTTGATCCGCTGAAGCCACGCCCGCCCCCGAAGCCGTCGTTCGCCACGAACAGGTCGTGCATTTTTCGCACGGACAAGGGGCCGTGGCCATCCATCGGTTTCTCCCGCGGCACCGATTCAGGAACGTGATTCAGCGGGTCATAGGGTTGGCCGGGTAAACCGGCTGGGCACGGAGCCCCAGTGGATCGAGCGAGAATCATCGCCGGGACAAATCATTGGGCCCGGCTGCAGCGGGCAGACTCCCGCCTATGCGCCTCAGGACGGACCTCGTGGCGGAAGGGCGCGAGGTTCCGTTTTCCGCGTACCTGAACCTTCGCCTGCTCTTCCTTCCGAACATGCTCCCTCAGCTCCGTCGCCCTCGAACCGGGCTCTCTCCGCCCTCCGTGTCCGACGCCCGAGCCCGCGGCGTCACTGCGCGGGCTCGCTCTTAAGGTGGGAGATAAGGTCGGCTAGTTCCTGGCGCGTCATGGTCTGCTCGAGGCCGTCGGGCATCAACGAGATGCCGGCGGCGGCCGTGGCGGCCACGGAGCCGCGGAGGACCGTTTCCTCGGCGCCCGACGCGGTGCGCAGCGTGAGGCTGGCGTCGGTTTCGGCGGTCACGCAACCGGAGATCGCTCGGCCGTCCTGCGTCGTGACGGTAATGGCCTGATAGGCGGGCATCACCTCGTAGTTCGGCACAAGGATGTGGAGCAGTAGGGCGTCGGCCGGCTGGTTGCGCATGCCCGTGAGATCAGGACCGACCTTGCCGCCCGCGCCGCGGAACGCGTGGCAGGCGGAGCAGGCGCGCGCAAAAACCGGCGCGCCCCGCGCGGCATCCGCCGTCTCCGCGAGCAACGCCTTGTGGTCCCGGTAGACCGCCATGCGGTCGCCGCCCTCGAGTGATTGGAAGAGACGCGTGGCCGCGGCCTTCACGTCGGCGTTGGCGTGCTTCATCAACTGGGAGCGCCGCGTGGAGGAGATGTCCGTGGGCCGGATCGTGCCGCGCTCGATCGCCGCGAACAGCACCTTCGACATGGCGGGCTTGGAAACAAGCGCCCCCACCACCGCCTCGCGCACCTGCGGCGTGTAGCGCGACCAGCGGCCGGCTTCGGCCAGCATCTCCGCGCCCCGGGCATCCCCCGCGCGCTCGAGCGCGCGCACGACCTGCAACTGCAATTCCGTCGCCTGCCGGGGATCCAGCAACGCCCCGACCGCCCCGAGGCCGCGCTCGAAGGGCGCGTGGCCCAGCAAGGCGATCGCGGCCGAGCGCAACGAGACCGGCGTCGCGGCGTCCGACGCGGTCGCGGCCGCCTCCGCGAGAAAACGCTCCAACACCGCGACACCCGGCCCGGCCTCCGCCGCGGCGGACAGCGGCCCCGTGCCTGCCTTGCCCTTGAACTCGTTTCGGCCACGCAAGCCCTCGGCCAGTCCGAGAACGGCCGGGATGCGCCACCCTTCCGCCCGCGCCGCGGCGCTCGCCTCCGCCAGCCAGGCGCCGGCCGCCGGAAGCGGCGAAGAGGCGCCGACCAGACGGCCCAGCTCCTCCATCACTGGAGCGACGACCGCGGCGGGAGCCCCGGTTCTGCCCGCGGCCACCGCGGTGCGGAATCCTTCCAGGCGACCGCTGACCCCGCTGAACACCGCGGCGCGCGTCCAACGATCCGCTCCATCGCGCAAAGCAATCGTCGCCAGCGGCGAGACCGCGCGCTCGTCCGTCCACGATCCCAATTCCAACGCCGCGCAGAAACGAACCCTCGCATCGGCGTCCGACGCCGCGCGGACCAGCATGGGACCAAAGCGGGAGTCGCCCGCCAGGCGACGCCCGGCCAGCATGACCGCCTGTTCGCGCACGCCCGCGGAGGCATCGCGCGAAGCGATCTCGATCACCTCGGTGCGCAGCCGTCCGATTCCTTGCAGGGCCCAGAGCGCCTGCACCCGTGCCTCGGGGCGGGGCGATTCCGCGGCAACCCGCTCGATCGCATCAACCGTCTCCGCGGCGCCCCGCTCGATGAGCAGGCGCCGCGCGAGTTCGCGCCACCACGAGTCCGGCGATTCCAAAGCCCGAACAAGACCGGTGTTCGAAAGCTCGGCTGGCGCCGACGCGCGCGTGTTTTGAGCGACGATGCGGTAGATGCGCCCGAGTTCGCCGCCACTGGCAAAATCGAGTTTGCCGCGGCTCTCCTCCGGCACGTAGGCCGGGTGGTCGATCTCGCGCCGGCACATGTCGACGACGTAGAGCGCGCCGTCGGGACCGTTCGCAAGCGACACCGGTCGGAACCACGAGTCGGTCGAGGCGAGGAACTCGCTGCCGCGCGCGGCCAGCTCGGCGCGGAAAGTCGCGCCCTCGGACCGCATCACCTGCCGTTGCACGAGATTCTGGGCGGACTCGCAGATGAACGCGTTGCCGTCGAACCCGTCGCCCAGGCCTGTGCCGCCGTAGATCAGGACTCCGCTGGCCGAGGTGTACGTGCCGGAGTGGGGCTTGCTCATCAGCGAAGGGATGAAGTCGGCCGTGACGCGCGCGCGGCTGATCGGCCAGACCACGGCCTCGGCCTCGACCTTGGAGACGTTTTGCACCGACTCGGCGAAAGCCAGGTGCGGATTGCGGCGCAGCGAAGCCGGCTCCAGCACCACCTGCATGACCGGGTGGCGGTTCGAGGAAATGAAGCGCCGGCCGTACGCATCGAACGAGAGCCCGAACTGCCCGCGTCCGCCGAGGCTTTCGAATTCGAGCGTCTCGGGGTCAAAGCGCCCGTCAGCCACGGTGAACGAGACCGCCGCGCGACCGGGGTGCTCCGGGGAAGTGACCTTGCCGCCGTTGAGGCCGCTCGTGACGTAGACCTTGCCGTCCAGCCCGAGCGTCGGATGGCTCACCCGGATCTGCGCGGTGCGCGACGTGTTGAAACCGGTGAGCACCACACGGCGCACGTCGGCCACGCCGTCGCCGTCGGTGTCCTTCAGGTACAGGATATCCGGCGCGCAGGTGACGAAGACGCCTCCCCGCCAAGGCAGGACGCCGTTGGGGTACGACAACCCGGTGGCGAATTCGCGGCGTGTCTCGTGGCGCCCGTCCCCGTCGCGATCCTCGAGCAGCGCGACGCGGCCGATCGCGGGGGCGGACTTTCCGTCCATCGGGTCCGGGTAACCGCGGTTCTCAACCACGTAAAGACGCCGGCGCTCATCGAAGGCGATGGCGACGGGGTCGACGACCTCGGGCTCGGCCGCGGCGAGTTCGACGCGCAGACCCGGGGCGACACGGAAGGCCTGCAGCGACTCGGCGGTCGACGGGGACTTCGCCCTCCCGGCGCCGGCGGCGGAAACCGCGAGCAGCAGCAGGCAACCGGAGGTGACGAGAGGACGCGCAACGGCGGACGCGAAAATCATCGGGAACGAACTTGAAGCGCAGGGGCGGCGGCTCAACTTCAAATCCCGGACCCGCTCCGGGCCGAACCTCAACCCCCATGACCCGCCCGCTCCCTCGCACCCTGCTCGCCCTGTTTATCCTCGCCGCCGGATTCATTTCCCCGGTGGCGGCCGCCTCCGGCCGACCCAAGGACGTGATCGTGCCGCAGGAGGTGATCCGCCTCTTCAACGGCAAGGATCTCACCAACTTCTACACCTGGCTGCCCACCTTCGGGCGGCAGGATCCCGACCGCGTGTTCACGGTCGTCGATCGCATCGACGGCGAGCCCGCGATCCGCGTGAGCGGCCAACACTGGGGAGGCTTCGTCACGACCGCCAACTACGCCGACTACAAACTCGTGCTCGAGTACCGCTGGACGGATCTGACTTGGAAGCCGCGCGCCGACCGCGCTCGCGACTCCGGCATCCTGATCCACGGGCAGGGCGAGGACGGGAATTACGCGAAGGCGCTGAATTCGCCGTGGCTGCGTTCGCTCGAGTACCAGATCATCGAGGGCGGCACGGGCGACCTGCTGGTCCTGAACGGATACGACCGCGGGGTCGACACCCCGATCTCTCCGAAACTGATCGCCAATATCCGCGACGCTGAGCCAAAGGGCACCTTCATCTGGGATCCGGCCGCGCCGGCGCGCGAGATTCCGCGAGGCCGCGTGAACTGGCAGTACCGCGACCCGGCCTGGAAGGACCAGCTCGGCTACCGCGGCCCGAAGGACATCGAGAAGCCGATCGGCCAGTGGAACCGGGCCGAGGCAATCGTGGACGGCGGCAACCTGACCTTCTTCCTGAACGGCATTAAAGTGAACGAGGCGCGTGACAGCGTCTTCACGTGGGGCCGCCTGCTGTTCCAGTCGGAGGGCGCGGAAATCTACTTCCGCCGAATCGAGCTGCACCCGCTGAAGAAATGACGCCGGTGTCCCGGCTGCTCGCCGCGCTCCTGTTCGCGGCCCACGCCTTCGGCGCCACTCCCCCTCCCGCCCCGCTCCCCTGGCGGGCGGGCGTGGCGGCGAGAAAGATCACTCCGGCGGGCCCAATCTGGCTGGCCGGATACGCGAACCGCACGGCGCCGTCCGACGGCGTGGACACCGAGCTGTTCGCGAAAGCCCTGC
>CAIUOU010000191.1 GCA_903900845.1 uncultured Opitutia bacterium | reverse complement strand
GTCGGGCTGCCGCTCTTCTCGCGAACGTTATAGTTGGCGGCGTAGAGCGACTCGCCGGAATTGATGCCTCTGGTGTAGTTCCAGTAGAGGCGGTTGTAAGCGGGCGAGACGGCGACGCCGGGCGCGAGGAAGTCGTCGCGGCCGCGGAGGAGCGCGAGTTCCTCGTCCAGCACGCTCTTGACTTGGCCTTCGAACGAGAAGCGGGAGGTGTTGACCTCGGTTACGGTCGAGCTGTCCTCGATCGAGATGGTCGGGTTGGCCGCGTCGGCATAGGCCTCGTTGCCGAGCAGCGTGTAGAGGTCGTTGAGGTAGCCGGCGGCGAGGAGCAGGGCGTCGTTGGCCGCCGCGTAGTCATAGCCAGAGTCGATCGATATGTTCTTACCGCGGTTAAGGACGGTCTCGTAGATCTCGATCAGGCCGAACTGGTCGATGTTCTCAAGGTTGAGCGAGATGTCGCCCTCCCAACGCTTGCCCGCCTGCGTGAGCAGGGAGACATCGGTGTTGATGGCGTTGTTGTAGAGATCGGTGACGCGCTGGTTGAAGGGGTTGATGCCGGCGAGTACCCGCTTGATCCAGCCCTCGACAAGCTTGGCCGGCATCCAGCTCGACCATGCCACCAAGCTTTGGGTGGTGCCGGTGGCGAGAATGTTGCCCTTGTTGATCAGTGGGCGGTACCGCATCGTGAAGTAGTTGTCGCTCATCACGAGGAGCGGGCTGCCAAGAGGCGCGGTGGGTGAGCCGCCCACCATCACTTGATTGGACAGGGTTCCATTCGGCGTCTGCCACGGCGAGCCGGCCGCAGTCACCTGATCGGTCTGCGTGGAGGCGTGGAACCGGAAGTCGATCGAGCTGCTGGCATTGACGGGAGAAGAGGTGAAGAGCGCGACTTCGATCGCGTTTGAGCCGACTTGAAAATAGTTCGGATCGATCGCGAATTGCATTCCCAGCGCGCCCGTGACGATCCCGGTGGAGGCGGGGGTGTTCGTGAAAGGCGCGGGGGCCTGGTAGGCGAGGGCGGCGGAGCCGTTCACGTAGAGAACGAAGCCCGCGTTGGTGTCGGAAAATTCCGAGCTGAAAACGATGCTTGCAGGTAGGGAGCTGAAATCGATGTTCGTGCTGCGCTTGGCCACCCGACCGGGGCTGGTGAGCGCGCGGGCGGCATCGGTGCGAATCGGGTAGGAAATAGGCAGCGTGACGGCGGCGGCATACTCGTCGGCGGTGGGAAGCGCTCCCGCGGGGTTGGCCGCGAATTGCCACGCGGCGGACGCGATCAGACCCATCGTGTAGGTGTAGGTGGGCGGGGCGACGCCGCCCTGCGGAGGAGCATAACGCCACTCAAACTCGTAGTCGTCGGGCTTGGCCGCGAAGTCGCCGCTGTGCCGGAGGGAGACCTTCTCGTCGAGCGGATTGCCCGACAGCAGGACCTTGAGCTCGCCGGTGTAGAGGCGGGGCGCCACGCGGAATACCGAGATGCTGACCGGCTCACCCTCCGGTGTGAACGCCTTGCCGTTACCGAAGATCATCGAGACCCAGCCGCTGCCGTAACCGGTCGCGGTGAGCGCGTAGTCGACGACCGCGGTGTCTGAATTCGAAATGGCGGCGAGCTGGGTGCCGCCGACCGTGGCGGGGGAGCCGTTAGACTTGTATGTCCCGGGGCGCAACGTGTCCTCGATGAAGGTTTCGACCTTGGTGGCGAGACCGTCGATCGCGGCGTCCCACTTCAACTTGTTGGGGTCGGAACTGGTGACCGCGCCCTTCAGCGAGTCGACATCATCCGGGGAGAGGACGTTGAGCTTAACGTAGTCCTCACCGGCGATCTCGTCGACGAATTTGCCGACGAGCACGAGCTCGCCGATCGAGCCTCGGTTGGGGTCGTAGAAGAACCGGTCCTGCAGGTGGGGGGCGACGCCTTGGAAGTAGGTTTTGCCTTGGTAGTTCGTCGTCAGTGCTGAGGAGGGGATGGACGTGAGTTGGTTGACCGCGCCGAGGGCGAACGTCTTTTCGCGGAAGGGATCGTGCAGCGTCACGGATGGCTTGGCAGTGCCGAGCGTGGCGACCGATTGTTGGTAGAGAACGTTGGCGCTGGTCGCAGTGAGCACGGACGGCAGCCCGAACTTCGGGAGCGCGAGGGTCTCGGCGACACGAAGCTCCGGCGCGTTGGTCGGCCACACGGGGCGGTAGGTGATCGTGAGCGGTGTTCCGGTGATCGGATCGCCCGCCGGCAGGCCGCCGGAAATCGGACGCAGGTAGGGAAGGATCGTGCCGACCGCGGGTTGGGTTGCGACGCCGGGTAGATAGAAGCCCTCGCGCATCGTGTAGTAGAACTGCATGCCCAAGGTCGGGCCGACGTTTGCGACGCCGGCCGCTCCACTGCCGCCGCCCCCGCTGAAGCCCACGGTGGGAGCGGATGTGTAGCCGCTACCGTTGTTGGTCATGGTGATGGCGACAACCTGCCCGCCCGTGACCGTCGCCGTGGCCGCGGCGCCCGAGCCCCCTCCTCCGTTGAACGAGACGGTGGGCGCGGAAGTGTAGCCCGTGCCGGCGCTTGAAATTGACACCGAGTTCACCGGCGCCGCCCCGTGCGGTCCCCGGTAAACCCAGGTGTAACCCTTGCGGTCCTCCAAGGTGAAGTTGCCGTAGTAGTCCGGTGCGGCACCGGTTCCGGTGCGGAAGGGCGCAAGATCACGAATACCGGCCACCTCGGTGTTGGGCACGTTGCCGCTCGCGTCGACCGGCAGGGGCAGCAGCGGCAACGGCATCGGCGCCTGCAGGATCGTGCCGGCGGTTACCGCGTAGTTGAACAATTGGTCGTTGGCCGTGCCGGCGACGTCTAGCTCGCGCTGTACCTTGAAAACGCGCATCGCCGGACGGTTGTCGGTGGGATGGGTGTACTGAAGCAGCACAAAAGGATCCGAGGTGTAGACGGCGGGATCGCTCGACGTGTTATTCAGATCGTCGCGCAGCGCATAGACGCGGCCGGCGATGAGAATCGCGTGTTCCTCGTTGGGGTTGAAACCAGCCTTCGCGCGGTCGTTCTCGTAGTAGAGGCTGCCGGCGATCTCGGCCCCGCTGAGGTCACCGCTGCCGGCGTTCGAAGCGAGCACGATGGTCGGGGCATTCGAAGGGTAGGAAACCGTGTAGGTGCCGATCTTCGCGGGCGTGTAGAACGTCTGGAACGAGTCGCTGGGCGCGGTGACCTTCCGGAACCACCAGACTTTGATCACGTTCCGGGAGGGCGCGCCGTTGACTGGGATGATCGCCCCGAGCGCGGCGGTGGAGTTGCCCAGCGCGAAGGGATCAAGATAGGCGGAGGGCAGGTAGTTGTCACCGCTTGCGATATACCCCGCCTCCTCGTAGCCAGCGGGGGCGACGATGCGCTCCCCGACATTGACCGTGGCGATGACGGCCGTGGCGGCGTCGCCTTCCAGATAGCCGGGTTCATTAACGATCGCCGAAGCGCCTGTTCCCACCCCCGTGAAGACGACCTGAGTGGCGGAGGTGATGTTCTTGCCGGGGTCGGTGAACGTGACCGCGATCACCTTGCCTCCGGAAGCCGTCGCGGTGGCCGTCGCTCCGGTGCCGCCATTGGTGAATGAAACGGCGGGTGCGGTGGTGTAGCCCGAGCCGCCATTGGTGACGGTGATGGTGCGCGGACGGATTTCGGACTGGGTAAAGAGGCGGATGTACCAGACCTCGTTGGCGGCGGTGAATTTCAGCAACGAGCGATTCAGGCCATCGGTGCCATTGAACGTCACCACCACCCGCTGGGTAGAGGGATCAATGCGAGCCTCGGACTGGCCCGAATCGTCCTGAAAGATCACCTGGGGCAACTGCCCCCCCGTGAATTTCAGCCCCGTGGCGGGAGTGCTCCCGGCGGCGGGCACGGTATTGTGGGCGTACTTGGTGATGTCCGCTGGCCATACCTGGAGGTAGTGGTTTCGAATCCGCGGCCAGTATATTCCGAGATTAGGGGAGGCTGGGGATGGGTAGAAGTGGATCGCGGCGTCGGACTTCTCCAACCAGTAAAATCCGACCTGATCCGGCGTTAGGTTTTCGCGCTCGGCGTAGTAGCTGACGGTTCCGTCTCGGCGCGTGACTGATCCGTAAAAGGATTGGGTGGCCCCGCCTGCCATCGAGACTGGAGAAGCGAGCCACTCGGGACTGCCGTCGAGCGGCAGTAGGGCCCCGCCGTCATCACGCGGAGTTATTTGATCGCCGAGGTTGACCGTCGT
>CAIUOU010000190.1 GCA_903900845.1 uncultured Opitutia bacterium | reverse complement strand
TGTCATCAAGCCCTCCGGCAACAAGAACTCGATGTTGCCGATCCTGTGCGCGACCCTGCTCACCGACGAACCGGTGACGCTGCTGAACGTACCCGCGATCACCGACGTCGAGAAACTGGTGCGTTTCTTCCAGGAGCAGGGCTCGCGGGTGAACTGGGACCAGCCGGCCGGCCGCATGGACATCGACCACCGCGGCTTCAACCCGCGCCGCCTGCGCGGCGAGGTTCCGGCCGGGATGCGCTCCTCCGTCCTGCTTTTCGCGCCGCTCCTCCAGCGCATGCGGCGGCTGACGTTCCCCTCCAACGCCAAGGGCTGCTCACTCGGTATCCGCGAGCTGGATCCCCACTTGGAGATCCTCGAGAAACTCGGAGCCACCGTGAGCCGCGAGGGCGGCCTGACCCTTAAGCTGACCAAACGGTTCCGGGCCGCCCGGCACTGGCCCGACTACATGTCGGTGACGGCGACGGAAAACTTCGTGATGGCCGCGGCCCTCGCGCGAGGCACCTCGACCCTCGTCAACGCCGCCAGCGAGCCGCACGTGCAGGACCTCTGCCAGGTGCTCGCGGGGATGGGCGCGCGGATTTCCGGCATCGGCACCAGCCAACTCGTGGTCGAGGGCGTCGACCGCCTGCGCGGCGGCACTTTCACCATCAGCACCGACCACCACGAGGTCGTCACCTTCCTCGCGCTCGGCGCGATCACCGGCGGCGAGGTGAAGGTCCGCGACTCGCTGCCGCACCATTTCGACCTGATGACGCGCGCGTTCGCCAAGCTCGGCGTGACCGTGGAACACGAGGGCACCACCGCGCGCGTGCGGGCTCGCCAACCTTTGCAGATCGAGGCGCCGTTCACGCCCAACCTACTGCCGAAGATCGAGGCGGCGCCGTGGCCGTACTTCCCCGTCGATCTCCTGCCCTGCATGATCGCCCTCTCCGTTCGCGCGAAGGGCGCGATTCAATTCTGGAACAAGGTCTACGAGGGAGGGTTCACGTGGATGCCCGAGCTCGCCAAGTTCGGGGCGCACATCGTGGTCAGCGATCCGCATCGGGTGATCCTCTTCGGCGATCGTCCGCTCCGGCCCGCGACCGTCGACGCGCCCTATATCATCCGCGCCGCCGTAGGCCTCTACATGGTCGCGGCCAGCATCCCGGGGCGATCCATCGTGAAGAACGCCGACACCATCCGTCGCGCTCATCCGCATTTCGTCGAAAACCTCCGCAGCCTCGGCGCCGACGTCGAGTGGCGCGAATAAGCCCTGCTCCCAAGCCGAGGAATCCCGTGCCCCCCTCCCGGAAGGAAAAACCCGAAGCCGCGCCGGCGCCCGCCGCGCCCACCGGGCTCGGCTTCATCACCAACGCGCTCTCCGCGCCTGTCTCGCCGGCCGAGGCCGCGCTGCGCCCGCTGTCGTTCGGCGATTTCACCGGGCAACCCAAGACGGTCGAGCGCCTTCAGGTGATGGTCGGCGCCGCGCGCCGCCGCGGCGAACCGCTCAACCACGTGCTGCTCTCCGGCCCGCCGGGTCTGGGCAAGACGACCCTCGCCTTCATCCTCGGCCAGGAACTCGGCCGAAACGTGCGCGTGACTTCCGGTCCCGTGATCGAGAAGGCCGGCGACCTCGCGGGACTTCTCACCAATCTCGAGGAGGGCGACATCCTCTTCATCGATGAGATCCATCGCATCCCGAAGACGGTCGAGGAGTACCTCTACTCCGCCATGGAGGACTTCCGCCTCGACATCATGATCGACCAGGGTCCGAACGCCCGCAGCGTGCGCCTCACCCTGCCGCGGTTCACGCTCGTCGGAGCCACCACCCGCAGCGGCCTGCTCACCGCCCCTCTCCGCTCCCGCTTCACACTCCAGACGCGCCTGGAATATTACGACCACGCGACCCTCCAGCAGATCGTCCGCCGCAGCTGCGGGCTGCTCAAGGTGACGATCGACGAGGATGGCGCCGGCGAGATCGCGCGCCGTTGCCGCGGCACGCCGCGCATCGCCAACAACCTGATCAACTTCGTCCGCGACTACGCGCTCGAGCGGGCCGGCGGCGCGGTCACCAAGCCGGTCGCCTCGCGCGCGCTCGAGTTGCTCGAGATCGACGCCGCGGGGCTCGACGAGATGGACAAGCGCATGTTGCGCGTGATCGCCGAAAATTACCGCGGCGGCCCCGTCGGCATGAGCACGATCGCCGTCGCCGTCGCCGAGGAAGCCGAAACGCTCGAGGAGGTGCACGAACCCTTCCTGATCCAAGAAGGTTACCTCCAGCGCACCCCGCAGGGCCGGGTGATCACCGCCAAGGGCTACACCGCGATCGGGCTCCGCGCCGCCACCGGCGGGGAACAAGGCGCCCTGCTCTGACGGCGACCGAGGCCCGGGCCGCGGCGAAGGCACCCGGGAAACGACGGTCCGCGGTTGATCAGGGACGGCTGCTCCGTGGGAGCATGCGCGGCCACCGGGAATAACCTGCCGCGCGAGGCGGTTTCCAAAGTTGGCTCCCCGCCGGTTCGGGCCCTCGGGCCAAGATGGGCTCGCGCCGGAGGAAGAGGGGCGTATTCGTGCGCCTATGCCGTCGCCCCTCCGTTTTCCTCTGATCGCCGGCTTGCTGCTCACCGGCACCGTTCCCTCGCCCGCCGCCGAGCACCGCGGCGCCGCCGTCGGTGACTTCCAGCAGTTGGGCGAGCTGCTGCCCTCGCCCACCCCGCAGCGCAACGCCGCCGGCGCCCCGGGCCCGGCCTACTGGCAAAACCGCGCCGACTACCGGATCGAGGCCTCGCTCGACGAGAAGACCCACCGGCTCGCCGGACGCGCGGTGATCACCTACCACAACGCCTCGCCCGACCCGCTCGCCTACCTCTGGCTGCAGCTCGACCCGAACCATTTCGCGGCCGACGCCGATTCCCGCGCGCTCGCCCCCGCGCCGGACCCTTCGAAATTCCCCTACCGCACACTCCAGGAGATGCTCGTGGCAGAGAACTACTCGAGCAACCTGGCCGTGCGCGACGTGCGGGACGCCGCCGGCCGGCCGCTGCCGCACACGGTCGTGAAGACCATGATGCGCGTGGACCTGCCCGCGCCGCTGCCGCCGGGCGGAAAGACCGAGTTCTCGCTCGCCTGGGATTACACCCTCAATCCGGCCCATGGCTCCTCGTTCCGCACCGGTTACGAGGTGTTCGAACCCGATGGCAACGCGCTCTACGCGGTCGCGCAGTGGTTCCCGCGCCTCGCGGCCTACACCGATTACACCGGCTGGCAGCACAAGCAGTACCTCGGCACCGGCGAGTTCACCCTCGAGTTCGGGGACTACGACGTGAGCCTGACCGTTCCGGCCGATCACATCCTCACCGCCACCGGCGAGCTGCAAAACGCCGCCGAGGTCCTCACCTCCGAGCAACGCGCGCGCCTGGCCCGCGCGGAGACCGCGCCGGCCCCGTTGTTCATCGTCACGCCCGACGAGGCCCGCGCCGCGGAGAAGACCCGCGCCACCGGCGTGAAGACCTGGCGGTTCCAGGCCGGAAACGTGCGCGACTTCGCGTTCGCCACCTCGCGGCGCTTCATCTGGGACGCGCAGGGCGCGAAAGGCCACACGCACCGCGGGCGCCCCGTGCTGGCGATGTCGTTGTACCCGAAGGAGGGCATGCCGCTCTGGGACAAATACTCGACCCACGCGATCATCCACACCCTCGACGTCTACTCGCGCTTCTCG
>CAIUOU010000189.1 GCA_903900845.1 uncultured Opitutia bacterium | reverse complement strand
TTCGCCCCGAGTCGGAAACCGGCGCCGCGACCCTTCACCGACGCGAGCACGTGGCCGGAGAGGGCCGTGGCGCCCGCGGGGGTGCCGTTGGCCTCCTCGTAAACCGCCGCGAGGCGCCGGCCGCCGTAAAACGACGGCAACACCTCCTGCGTGAGGCGCCACGGTGCTGCAATGTCGTGCTCGAACGTGCGTGTGCCGGTGGCATCCGTGATGGCCCGCGGCTGGCCAAGCCGCGTCTGACCGCCAGTCTCGTAGCTGACGGCCGGCGTTCCGTCGCTGTAGGTGATCGTGGCGGGTTCCCCGGTGCCGGAAACGTAGGAGTAGCTCACCACCAGCGGGGCGCCGTTCACGCGCCGCGCGAGGGTTTTCCGCGACGGTTGGCCGCGCTCGTTGTACGCCCACTCCGTGAACCTTCGTTCTGCGTCATACTTCCTGACGAGCAGACCGGTGGCTGCGTCGTGTTCCCACTCCGTTGCCTGCGAAGGCAGTCCTTCCCCGGGCCATGTCACGGATTCCCAACGGGTGGGTGTGTCGTCGCGATACAGGTATTGGTGGGTGCGTTGACCGTAGCCGTCGTAAGCGAAGGCGACCGGTTTCACGCCGGAACCCCAGCGCCGCCAAAGCTCGCCGCGTGGGGTGTACGCCATGCGCGTGGTGCGGTCCGCGGCGTCGCGGGTGAAGATCACGCGGCCCATGCTGTCCTGGACCTTCTTTTCCACCAGTCGTCCGGCCGGGTCGCGCATCTCGTCCGGCAGATCTGTGCCGGGATGAAACGTGGTCACCCACCGACCCGAACGGGGATCCGTCGACGACTCCAATCTTCCCAAGGCATCGTAGCCGAAGCGCTTCACGAGGCCGTCATGACCCGTCTCGGTGACGGTGAGACCGGCGAGCCGCACCTCCGTCGCGGGACGCGCCAGCCCGGGCGCGGTCACGGAGATCACCACGCGGCGGGCTGTGGCGTCGACGTTCACGGTCCGCGTGGTGACGTTGCCTTCGTGATCCGTGGTGCGCGTCTCCTCGCGCAGCGACGCGGAAAGCCCGGTTAACCTGCGCCGCTCGGCCGAGACCAGCACCCGGGCGTCGCTCCGCGTATGCGGATACGTCCAACGGCGGGTGGTGAGCCAGAGCGCGCCTTCCACCAACTCCGCGGCGGTGTCGAAGTCGCTGATCCGGTCCATCGATGCCGTCACGAGGCCATCCTCCTCCAGGTCCAGACCTTCGCGCGTCTTCTCGCCGGCCGCGTTGTGATGGAAACGAACCAGCGCTTGGCTGGTCCGGCTGTTCTTGGAGGGCAGGCCCGTCGTGGCATCATAGGTGAACTCCTCGGCGCGCGTCGGATTCGAGGCGAATCCCGGTTCCGCCCGACGCACCGTCCGGCCGAGCCAATCGGTAATGGTCTCGCGGAAACGCGCGTCGGATGCCGTTCGCACGCGGGAACCGGAACGAACCGTGCCGTCCGGCTCCACTGTCTGCTGGTGATGTTCCGCGACGACCGCGGTGCCGGTGATCGAAGCGAGTGAGCCGTCACGACGACGGGTTTCCACGCGAGTTGCCCCGTCGGGAAAAACGGCCGTCCGCGTGCGCGTCTCCACCGCATGGGAGTATGCGGTCTCGCCGCGTCCGGGTGCCGCCTCGCGGACCAATCTTCCGGCGGTGTCATGCCCGAAAGTTCCGACCAACGCCTCGGCCCCGGCGACCGTGGCGCGGCGGCGCAGCTCCCCGGCAGCATCGTGGGCGAAGTGCGTCGTGAGGGGAGCGATGGTGATGCCGTCGGCGGAGGCGCCTTCGCGCACGGTGGCAGCCAGCCGGCCGAGGACGTCGTAGGAGCGGCTCTCGGCGGTGCCGAACTCATTCACCGTCGTGGTCACGCGCCCCGCGATCCAGGTCTGCGCCGCAGCCTGCCAAGGCGTCCCGTCCCGCGCGGTCCTCCGACGGGTGCCCCGGTGCAGCAAGGAGGCGGCGTAGTCCAGGAACTCTTGCGACACGACCGTCCATGTTCCGGCGAGCACTTGCTGCTCAGACACCAGCGGGAGCCCTTGTTCTCCCATGAGCACGCGGACCTGGCGCGACTTTCCGTCCAGGACACGGAAATTCCCGGGCAACGGTTGGGAGGCGAAGGGCAGGGCGGGTGCGGGCAGCCCCGCCGTCGCATCGTGGGTGCCGTGAAGCGTGACATGCACGCGGCAGGAACCGGTCTGGAGCGGAGAGAAGGGATCGGTTTCCCCGCTAAAAGCCGCAGGATGGTAAACGTGCACCGTCATCGTCCGGTCGGGGTTCTCAACCGCGCGCGGCAGGCCGGGGAAGAAGCGGAATTGCGGATCGGCGTCCTCGCGGAAGTCGCGAAGGCGGGTCGTGAGGAACCTGCCCTCCGCCGTGTAATCGCGGCGCTCCGTGACACGAACCGGGAGCACCGCGTCGGCGGAGTGGCGGTAGGCCGTCGCGATGTCGGTCACGAACTCATCCGCGTATGAGAACTCGGAGCGGGCTGTGACCACTCCATGGACGCGGGTCTCGACGCGCGAGGGCAGCACGCGGGTGCCCCAATGATCCGTGTGGGAGTAGGTGTAGGTTGTCACGTGTCCGGAGGCGGCGTCCGGTCCCGGATCGGAGACGGGTGAATCGCCGTGGGGGCGCCGCACCTGCCGGATCCGGCCGCGGGAGAGAAAATCATCGTGGTAGTCGAACGCCGCCCAGGAGCCGTCCGAGCCTGAAACCGACCGCAATCGGCGCCAATTGCCCGGCCGGTCGAGGCTCGTGTGGTAAGTGTAGTCGGTCCGGATCGGCGCGGCGCCTCCGTGGCCCTGTACCTCCTGCTCCAATTCACGCGAGACCTCGGAGCCGAAGTTGATGTCGGCGTAACGCCGGAAAGAGCTCCGTACCACGACGCCGCTTTCGTCGAGCACCTCGAACAGTTCATTGCGGTCGGCGTCGGTGTAGGTCCAGCGGTGACGCACCGGGCTGCTGACCGCCGTCGCTCCCGCCGGTTTCTCCACCCAGTCGTCGACGATCCACTGTGACCCGCCGGATGGGGCGGTGGGCTGGCGCGTGAGCTGCGTCCACATCGTCAGGGTGCCGCTTTGGTTGGTGCGTCGCGTCACCCGCAGCGCGGTGAGCGCGGGCGCGACCGGGCTTTCGATGATGAACTCGTGCAAGGGTTCGCCGGTCACCGCCCACGTGTGGTCCGTTCCCTGCGCGCCGACCTGCGAGCGTGGGTAGAGCCGGATCGCGTAACTTGTGGGGTTCAGAATCACGATGTCGGCCAGCACGCTCGTGGCGTTGACTTGGCGGAGCGTACCTCCGCGTTTCACGACCAAGACCTCGCCGTCCTCCCCGACGTGGCAGCCGTCCTGACCCGGACCGTCGCGATCGAAGTAAAGTGCGGCTGGCCTAAAGGTGTCGGCGGTGAGGCCCTCGGAGGCGAGGCGCAGGCTGCCGGCGGGGCGACCGCTGCGGAGAGTGCCAAGCGCGACCGACCACAGGACACGTCCCGGCCGCAGGGAGGGCGCCTCCCCGGATGGACCACCGGCCCCATCGTCGATCCGCACGGAGAAAAAGCCCTGGTTGGGCAGAACCCCAGCGTCGCCCAACGCCCAGTCGAACATCTCGTGCTCGACGCCGTTGATGAATGCCCGGTGGCCGGGCGGGGGCGTTATCTTCACGCGGATGCGGGTCGCGGCCTGAGAGGTGATTTCGAAGAGGTGCGTGCGTCCGGGGCGCATTCGGGCGAAGCCCACCGACGTGAAGAGTTCGGCCCCGCGGGAATCCTCGCCGTGGGCGCTTTCCGAGGCGCCGGAGACGCCGAGGGGCGTGATGCGCGCGTAGGCCGGGTTTTCCACGTCATGGGTGGGCACCGTGGTGACCAAGGCTTGGAAGTTGACCGGCACCATCGGCGCCGGATCCGGACTCTGGGCACGGCCGGACGCGAGGGAAGCAAGCGTGGCGCCGACGAAGCGGAACGCGGTGAAGAGGGAGCGGGAGTCGGGTTTCATGGCTTAGGAATTGCGGCGGCGCAGCGTCGCGCTTTCGGCAGCTTTCGTTTCGATGAGTGCCTGACGCCAGGTGATGCGGTTGAGGCCGCGTCTGGCGGCCGCGGAGGTTGCTCCAACGCCGAGGGCGGATTCGTAGAACGCGCGCGCGGCGTCGTGATCCCCGAGCGTGAACTCGCTGAGTTCCCCGAGAGCCAGGTCGGCAAGGGCGGCCTCGCGGGGATTGAGTTTCGGCTGCGGCCGCTTGCCCTCGGCGAAGGCGAGGCCGGCGGCGATCCTGCCGGATCCAGGTGAAGCGGCCTCCATCTCCCGGGACAACGAGCACAGGGTCGCGATCAGCTGCGCCTCCTCGGAGGGAGCGTGTGGTCCGCGGCCGACGGCGCGTCGCAGGGTGGAGAGCGCGAGCGCGGGGTTTCCGGCGACGAGAGCCGCGGCCGCCTCGCCGCGCGCGGTGAGCGCGGCGGTGATGCGCGCGGAAGGCGTGGCCTGGATCTCGAGGGGCAGGCTGGCGAGCGCGAGGCCGGCCGCCAGTATTCGTGGTAGCGGATTCATGGTTCAGGGGGAGTGGATGCGAAGGCGGAGGGTCGTGTTGGTGGCGTCGCCGATGCCCGGCGCGGCCGGATTCAGTCCGAGGAGGCGCTCGATCGAATCCGGCACTCCGTCGGCGTCGCTGTCGGCGGACGAGGCCGCGTCGACCTCGAGAATCACCGGATCGGAAGTGGTTCGCCCGGCGGCATTGCTTGCCTGCACCCGGTAGGTGCCTGCCTGCACGGGTGTGATTGCCGGAAGGAGCAGCGTGGCGGTGGTCGCTCCCGCGAGGGTGTTTCCATCCTTCAGCCACTGGAACGCGGCTGCGTCGGTGGCGGCGACCGAGTAGGAGATTGCGGCGCCCGCGGCCACCCGCTGCTGCGCCGGAGCGGGATGACGCTGGATGCGCGGCGGCAAGCCCTGTCCCAACGCGATCCAATAGCTTGTCTTGGCGGTCGGGAGCGCGGTCGCCGAGCCCCCGTGGTAACTGAGCTCGACCCGATAGAAGCCGCTTCCCCACATCCACGTCGGCAACCGGATATCCACAAATCCTCCGGGTGGAATCGCCCCGGCAAGGCCCGTCGCCGTCCCGTTCGGCTGGAAAACCGCGAAGCGAAAGTCGCGGCAGTTACCGGCCGGCGCCAGCGCCCAAGCGCGCAGGGCGATGTCACTCGCCCCGGGCCGATAGCTCTCGAGCAGGTGACCGCGCTCGCTGGCGGCCGAGGCCACCGCGGTTCCGGGTGCCAGGGCCGGCGAGCCGAAGTCCCCGACCGTGGTCGCCCATTGCGATCCGAACAGGCCGTCGGCCGCGATCTCCTCCACCCATCGTGACTCGGTTCGCGTGCCCGCCGGAACCCAGGTCCAACCTTCCACGATCCAAGTCTCCTCGACCCCGTCGCCATCCGTGTCCTCCCAGCGTCCATGCTCCTCCCAGTGCGCCTCCATCCAGACTTCCTCCTCGATCCACTGTCCGTTTCCGGTGGGGCGATCGGGAAAGTCGTTCTCCCTCCAGTATTGCAGGGCAAGGCGGACGGGCGGGGTTTCGGTCACCGTGAGCGCGGCGGGCGCGCTGGTCGTGGAGCCGGCCGCGTTGGAAACGACCACCGAGTAGCCCGGAGTCGCGGCGGCATCGGAGGTGCGCGCCGTCGCGAGCGTGAGCGTGGACGATGTCGCGCCCGCAATGGCCGCGCCGTCGCGGCGCCATTGGAAGCCGAGCGGCTCGGAGCCGTTGGCCGCCACGCTGAATTGAACCGCCTGCCCCGCCTGGGAGCTCACGGCCGCGGGCTGACGTATGATCACGGGAGCGGTCGGCAGTACGGAGACCACCGCCGGCGAACTGGTGACCGTGCCGGCCGCGTTGGAAACGACCACCGAGTAGGCGCCGGCCTGCGCAGTTTGGGCGTTCAGCAACGCGAGGCTGGCGGACGTGGCGCCGGCGATCTCGGAGCCGTCCCGGAACCAGCGGTAGCCCAGGGTGGGCGAGCCGGTCGCGGAAACGGACAGCACCGCCGTTTGCCCAGCTGGAACCGTTTGTCCGGATGGAGCCGCGATTATCGAGGGCGGCAAGAGCTGAACGGTGAGGGACGCCGTCGCGCTCGTGACCGTCCCGCTCGGATTGCGCACCAGGACCGAAAAGCCGCCCGCGTCGACAGGCTGCGCCGCGGGGAGGGCCAACTGTGCCTGCGTGGCGCCCGGCAGGGCTAGGCCGTTGCGGGCCCATTGGTAGGAAAGCGGGGCGTCACCCGCGACCGTGACGTTGAAGCTGGCCGGGGATCCGGCGGTCACCGTGAGGGAGGCGGGCTGGGCGACGATCAACGGGGGATTGCCGCGCACGCTGAGCAGGTACGGCCCCGCGATGTTCGAAGGTAGATACGAGGCATCTCCCTGCCGGATGATCCAGAAGTAATAGTCGCCGGCCGTATCTGGCACCCAGCTCAGGGAAGGCGTGTTGGCGGGAGGCAGGAGGGTGCCGGGCTGGGTTCCACCCCAGTTTGTGCGGCCGGCTATCACCCACTGCCACTGGCCGGAGCCGGCGCCGCCGAAAAGTTGCGGAGTGAAGGGCCGGCCGATCGCGCCGGTCGAGTTCTGGGAATAAACCGGCGGCTGGCCGGCCCGTACCGAGAAGCTGGCGTTCGCTCCCCCGTTCCAATCCCAGAGCCCGGTCGCGTCCGCCGCGCGCAGATGCGCCTGATAGGTGCCGGTTCGTCCGCCCGTGGGTATCATCCACGCCACGGATGCCGAAGCGTCGCTCCGCGCGCCGACGTGGGCGCTGCCCGCGTAAACGTAGCCGCTCCACGTCGGGTCGTTGGTGAAGAAGTGCAGCCAGGCGAGGTCGCCGTTTCCGTCCGCGGCTGAACCGGCGAGCGTCGTGATCTGGCCCGGCGAGGTGGCGGTCGCGGAAACGCTCCGCGCGTACGGCGGTTGGGATGAAGGCTGGATCGTGATCGTGCCGCTGGAGAAGGGACCGATCTCGCGCGCGACGCTCCAGTTCGCGGGATCGTACAGCACCCAGTAGGTCTCGACGAGATAGGTGCCCGGAGCGGGTACGCTCTCCAGGCGCGTCCAGTTGTTGTTGTAGAGCGTCGTCGCATGGTGCGTGCCGCCGATCTTCACGCGCAGCCGGTACGGCGCCGGCAGCGCCTCGTCGGTCCACACGTAGGGGAGATTCGCGGCGGTGAAGGCATGGCTGGTGAGGTTGACCGAGCCCTGGGCCAGGCCGGCGGTGGCGAGTCCGAGCGCCAGCGCGGGGAGAAAAGGATGCATGAGCTTCATGGGCGGCGTGGTTTCAATCGATGCGCAGCGCCGTGCAGAGGCGGAGGGTCAGGGCGTCGTTCGCGCGGGCCGCGCGCAGTGCCGCCGCGAGGTCCGGCGTGCCGGCTTCGGCGCCGAGCCGCGTGGTGAAATCGGCCCTGGCAACGGGGTGATTGCGCACCGCCGGAGCGCCGGGTTTCGCGGGGTCCGCCTCCACGACGCAGACCACCGCCTGGGGAAACGCCTCCGCGCCGAGCAGGAATCCGCAGGCCTGGATGATCGCGCGCCGGCGGTGCAGCGCGCGCTCGGCGGGTTCGCGCGGCGTCGTCACCAGCATCAGCACCGGTGTCTCCCGCAGGAAGGAAAGCGTGGGCTGATAGTCCGCGCCGCCCTCGCGGTCGCGCCAGGCAGCGTGGGCCCGCGCGGCGGCCGCGCGGCGGGGCAGGTCGTCGGTCGCAGCCGCTTCCGCCGCCGGCGTCGCCGGCAGCACGAAGCCGGGTGGATTCGCGGGTGGGGTGGCGCCGGCGAGGGCGGGCAGCGCGAGGAAGGCGAGCCGCCGCCGCGCGGTGGCGGCGGGGGAGGAGAAGGGAGAAGGGAAGGGCATGCGATGCCCCCTGCTTTGACCGGCCTCCTTCCGCGCGGGAACGGCGGCGTCTCCCCTAAATTGGGGTGATCAGCTTCAATAGAATCGTACCTAAGAAGCGGATACTAACCCGCCGCGAGCATAGTCGCGATCACCGCCCTCGCCGTCCAGGCGGCGGTGCGGATCCAGTTGGTCCGCACCAGGCGGCGTTGCGCCGCGTGGTCGGGTCCCGCCGCGAGCCGGCGGTGGAGCGGCACCTGCACCAACGCGGTCGAGCCCCAGATCACGGCGAGCAGCGCCAGTCCCGCCCAGGCGAGGGCGCCGGCGCCGGCCCGCGCCGCGAGCGCCAGTGCCAGCGCCAGCTCCACGGCCATCGCCGGGCCCACGACACGGCCGGTCCGGTCGGCGTGTTCCCGCGCGTATGCCGCGAACTCCTGCGCGCCAACCCGGCCGAACAGCGGGTAATGCACGACCTGCACGAACCAGATCACGCCGGTCATGAAGAGGGTCGCGGCCGCGTGCGCGATCGGGAGAAGGGCGGGCGAATCCACCGGTTACCCGTCGCGCCGCCCGCCTCCGTCGTCAAGCCGCCCGCCACCGCGAGGCCGGGCTTGCGCCGCGGCTGCGGTCGGACACTCGTTTTCCCTTCACCTACACCTGACACCTACCATGCGCGTACTCCCCCGTACCCTCCTCGTTGCCGCGGTGCTGCCCGCGGCTGCGTTTGCCCAGACCCCGCCCGCCGCGGGCGCCGCCCCGACCAAGCTCGAGGCTTTCACCGTCACGGGCTCGAACCTTCGCATCGGCGAGTCCGCCGGCGCCATCAATCTCCGCGTGCTCACGCCCGCCGAGATCGAGGCCTCCGGCCAGACCAATTTGCCCGCGCTGCTCCGCAAGATTCCCGAGATCGGCGCCCAGGGTTTCGCCGAGAACCGCGTCAACACCTCCTCCCCGGGCTCGGCCGCGATCTCGCTGCGCGGGCTCGGCGTCAACTCCACCCTCGTGCTTCTCAACGGGCGCCGCGTCACGCTCGCGCCGTTCGGGCAGGGCGGCAGCGCCGCCGGCCTCGGCACGGAGCAGTTCGTGGACGTCAACATGATCCCCGTCGCCGCCATCGCCCGTATCGAGGTGCTCAAGGACGGCGCCTCCGCGGTGTACGGCGCCGACGCGGTCGCCGGGGTCGTGAACATCATCCTCCGGAAGGACTTCACCGGCACGACGCTGTCGACCAGCTACGGTGACTTCACGGGCGACATCAACGCCCCCACGCTCCGCGGCTCGCTCGCCACGGGCGCCAAGAACGGCGGCACCTCGGTGTCGGTCATCGCCGACTGGTTCCGGCGCGACGAGTTCCTCTTCGGCCAGCTGCCGCAGCCGGTGAAACGCCAGCTGTTGCTCGCGAGCAACACGCCGGGCTCGTTCGTGGTGCCTGTCGGCGCCACCGACCCCATCACCGGCCAGGTCATTCCGGCCACCGCGACCGCCGCCCAGCGCACGTTCACGAGCGACCGCGCCGCTGCCGGGCCTAATGCCGCGTTCACCCGCCAGCTCCAGACCCAGAACACGTTCGACGCCAACGCCGCGATCCGTCCCCAGACCGAGGCCGACCGTATCGGCGTCGTCGCCCACGGGCGCCACGAGCTGTCGTCCAGCCTCACCGCCTTCGTCGAGCTGGGCTGGCAGCGCAACCAGAACATCGAGGGGCTGTCCCCCGCGCCGATCTCCAATCTCAACACGATCACGTTGCCGGCCAGCAATCCCTTCAACCCGTTCGGCGTCCCGATCGTCTCCGGCTCCACGCAGACGATGTTCTTCCGTTTTCTCGAGTTGGGTGACCGCCTCACCACCACCACCAACGAGATGAGCCGCTTGGTCGGCGGCTTCGAGGGCAAGCTAGGCCGCGGCTGGACTTGGGATGCCGCCGTCACCTGGAACAAGGAGACCTCGCACCTCGACCTGAAGAATTTCCCCGCTCAGAACAAGGTGAACGCCGCCTTGGCGGACACCAATCGCGCCACCGCGCTCAACCTGTTCGCCAACGGCACCACCATCCGCAACAACCCGGCGACGTTGGCCGGTTTGGAGGGCGGGGTGACGCGCGACGCGGCGACGGAACTCACCGCGGCCGACGCGCGCGCGACCGGCGGCGTCTTCAACCTTCCGGCCGGCTCGGTTTCGGTCGCCCTGGGTGTTCAATGGCGCGAGGAGACCTTCAAGGACGAGCGCACCCAGGTGCAGTTGCTGAACCAAGGCGCGCCGGTCGCGCCCGCGCGCGGTGATCGCCGCGTGAGCGCCGCCTATGTCGAGGCCTCCGTGCCGCTCGCCGCGCCCGCGCAGCGCCTCACGGGCTTCCACGCCCTCGAGCTCAACGCCGCCGGCCGTCTGGAATCGTTTTCCGACGACGGCGTGGGCCGCGCCTCGGTGCCCCGCCTCGGCCTCCGCTGGCAGCCGGTCGCGGAACAAATCACCTTCCGCGCCTCGTGGGGCCGCGGCTTCCGCGCGCCGGCTCTCGCCGAGCTCTACCTGCCGCAGACCGTGGCGATCTCCTTCAACATCCCGGACCCGCTGCGCTTCGGCAAACCCGGCGCCACCGCGAACGACAGCGGAACCGGCCAGCGCCAGGTCCGCTCCGGCGGCAACCCGCTGCTCGCTCCCGAGAAGTCGGAGTCGACCAACTTCGGCGTGCAGTTCTCGCCCTCGTTCCTCAAGGGGCTTTCGCTCAGCGTCGACCTCTACTCCGTGGAGGTGACCAACCGCATCGGTCAGCCCGCGACGCCCGCGATCATGTTGGCCAACCCGCAGCTGTTCCCCGACGCGATCGTGCGCGCGGCGCCGACCGCCACCGACACCGCCAACGGCTTACCCGGAGAGCTGCGCGAAATCCGGTCCGTGCTGGGTAATTACGGGAGCACCAAGGCCGAGGGCGTCGATTTCGCCGCGGAATACCGCTTCGCTCCGGGCCGCTTCGGGCGGTTCACGGCCCGCGCCGCCGCCACGCTGATCAACAGCCAGATCATCCGTACCCGCCCCGACCTCCCGCAGGTCGAGACCGTCGGTCTCTACGAGATCCCGCGTTGGCGCGGCGACGCCTCGGTGCTTTGGAGCCACGGCAAGGCCTCGGCGGCCCTCAACTTCAACTATATCGGCGGGTTCCAGGACACGGCGCCGAGCCTGTTGTTCGTGAAGCAGCAGGTGACCACCGACGTGCAGGCCGGCTACGCCCTGCCATGGGGCCTCCGCGCAACGGTCGGAGTGAACAACGTCTTCGATCGCCTGCCGCCTGCCACCAGCTTCTCGACCGGTTACGCCGAGCGCGTGAATAATTTCCTCCCGCGCTGGGCTTACGTTTCGCTCACGAAAACGTTCTGAGGCCTCAGCAAGGGTTCCGCGCCGCTTCGCGATGAAGCGGCGCGACCCGCGGCCCAGCTTTATTCCCCGAATCCGGGCGGCGTAGCCTCGGAAGCAGCCGCGGATATGCCTCCAATCGGAACAGTGTAGCCGCGGCTGAAGCCGCGGAGGAGGGACGAGTTTCGTTCCGGGTCGAGATCCTACGGGGTGTTCCAACTCAGATTTCGCCCGTCTCTCCCGCCCGTAAACGGGTTGAAGCCGGTGGCCACCCGCGCAGGTTCGTCGGCGTCATGGCCGCCCTCCGGGTTTCGCTCTTGTTCGCCCTCCTCGCCGCCGGCCTGCCGGCGGCGCCCGCGGGACCGCGCTCGGGTCGCTGGGCGCATGAGACGCCGCGGAGCGCCGCACCGGATCCGGGGGTGACCTGGGGCCGCCTTGAGAACGGTTTCCGCTACGCCCTGCTCCCGCACGCGGGCGTGCCGGGTCGCGTGACGACGCAGCTGGTCGTGCTCGCCGGTTCCCTCGACGAAGGACCGTCCGAGCTCGGCATCGCGCACTCCACCGAGCACCTCGCATTCGGCGGCACGGCGAATTTTCCCGCCGACCGCATGGTGGACCTCTTCCAGCGGCTCGGCGTCGAGTACGGCAGCGACGTCAACGCGATCACGACCTTCGACCATACCGCTTACCGGCTCGATTTCCGCGAGAACGACGCCGCGCTGCTGGGTGAAGGGCTGCGGCTATTCCGCGAGTTTGGCGACGCGCTCACCTTCGACCCGGTGGTGGTCGAGCGCGAGCGCCGCGTGGTCCTGGCGGAACTCCGCAACCGGGACACGCTCGACGGGCGGCGGCAACAGGCGTCTCTGCCGCTGGTGTTCCGCGGGCTACGTTTTCCCGAGCGGCACCCGGGCGGCCGCGAGGAACTCATCCGCGGCTTCACGCGCGAGCAGTTCATCGGCTTCCATCGCCGGACCTATCGTCCGGATCTGATGGTGCTGGTGGTGGCCGGCGACTTCACCGTCGCCGGCCTTGAGGCGCAGGTGCGGGCGATCTTCGGTCCCATGGCCCGCCCGCTGGGCCCGCCGGCGCCGCGTGATGAGGGCCGGCTCGATGCCCGGTCGTTGCGCGCGGGGATCCTTCGCGTCGGCGGAGTCGGCGCCGCCTCCGTCGAGGTCGCAGCGGCGGTTCCGTTGCCCGATCGCCCGGATTCCCGCGAGGCGCGGATCGAGCGGCAGCAGCGGGAGTTCGTCATGGGGGTGTTCGCGCGGAGGCTCCGGCGCGAGGTCCCCGGCGCCGGCGTGTTCGCCGCTTACGAGGAATTGATGGGTCACGGCGTCGCGACCGCCGCGGTCGATGTTACCTCCGCGGCTTGGGCGGAGGCGGTGCGCGCGGTCGACGGGCTGGTGCGGCTCTCCCTCGAGCGTGGACTGGATCCAGCCGATCTCGAGGAAGAGCTTCGACGGGATCGGCGGATGACGACGCACGCCGAGGGACAGGTACCCGCCGTCGACCCCGCGGCCCTGTGCGAGGAATTGGTCTCCTCCATCACCACGCACACCGTGTACACCGGCCCGGCACGTTCCCTCGCGTGGCGGCGCGAATGGCTCGAGCGCTTCACGCCGGGCGACGCACAACGCGTTTTCCGCGGTCTCTGGCCGGTCGACGCGATGGCGTTTCATCTTTCAGGCGGCATCAATCTGAACCTCACACCGGACGCGGTGCTGGCCGAGGTGCGCAAGGCGCGGCGCGCCGGGCTGCCGCAGGTCATGACCCGTACGCGGGGCGAGACGTCATTCGCGGTACCGCGGTTCGCGGCGCTGACTCCGGTGGTCGAGCGGCGCGAACTACCCGGGCTGGGTGCGGTGCTCGCCCGCTTTGGCAATGAAGTCCGGTTGAACGTCGTTCCCGTCCGCGGCGAACCGGGTCTCGCGCGGGCGATCGTGCGGGTGGGCACCGGGCTCCTCGAGCTGCCGGGAAACAAGCCCGCGTTGAAGGAGTGGGGCATCGGCAGTCTGCTCGCCAGCGGCGGTTCGCAGTTCCGCCCGGAGCGATTCTCCGCGCTCGTGGATGAGCGGCTGCTGGAGTTCGGGCTCGATGTGGCCGATCGCGACGCGTTCACGTTCCGCGGCCTGATGGCGTCGGAGCAGCTGGAGGTCTTCCTCTCGTTGGTCGCGGATTTCCTTCACGCCCCGGTGATCAATTCGTTCGCTCATCAGAATCAGCGGATGCAAGCCGTGCTCAACCGCGTGGCTGCGGGCGCCGGCATGGGCGAGGGGATGCGGGAACTCACCAACCATCTTTTCCGCGGCGACGCCCGCTTCATGTGGGGCTCCCCGCTTGATTATGTGTCCCTCAGCGTGAACGACGTCCGCCGCTGGATGGAGCCGTCGCTCACGCGCGGCTACGTGGAGGTGACGATCGCCGGGGATGTGACGGAGACCTCGGTGGTCGATGTGGTGGGACGTACGTTGGGTTCCCTGCGACCGAGGGCGGCGCGCAAGGAGACCGCGGCGCCGCCCCGTCCGGCCGCACTGGCGGCTCCGGCGGGATTCACCCGGATCGAGTTTGTCGGTGAACAGAACCTGGGCCTTGTCACCGGCACGTGGCCGGTGGCGGGCGCCACCTCCGCGCGCGACCAGGCGGCGTTGGGCATTCTCGCCAAGGTCCTGGAATTACGCGTGCGGGCCGAGGTCCGGGAAAGGCTCGGGTTGGCCTACGCGCCCTCGGCGGGTTTCGAGTCTTTCGACGGCTTCCCGGATTTCGGGCTGTTGCAGGCGCGCATCGACTGCGCGCCCAACGACGCCGGACGCGTCGCACCGGTCATCGCCGCGATCGGGGAGACCCTCGCCGCCCGCGGTGTGACCATGGGGGAATTCGTCGGGGCCCGCGGCATCCTGCGCGGGCAGCTACGGCAGGCGTTTCGAGATGGCGCTTTCCTTGCCGGGTTGCTCATGCGCGCGCAGGAGCGCCCGGGGGAAGCGGAGGAGGCCGTCGCGCTGCACCGCGGTCTGGTGGGGGAGATCTCCCTGGAGGAAGTCAACGCGTGGGCCGGTCGGTTGTTGCCCGCCGATCGGTGCCGCACCGCGGCCGTGGTACCCAAGGCCTTCGTGGGCATCCTCGAAGGCTCCCGCTGACCCGCCCCTCCCCCCAAAGGGGTCAGGGCGTTTTTTGTTTATGCGGGGTGCGGCCCGCGGGGTTTTAAACGTTCAACGCCCTGACCCCTTTGGCCGGATCAGGCGCGGAAGAAGGCGAGGATGCGGCGGAGGCTGGCAACGAGGGAGTCGATCTCGGCCTCGCCATTGTAGAGGTAAAAGCTCGCCCGGGTGGTGCTCGCGAGACCGAGTTTGCGCATCAGGGGCTGATTGCAGTGGTGGCCGCCGCGCAGCGCCACGCCGTCTTCATCGGCAAACGTCACCACGTCGTGCGCGTGCACATCCTCGAACGCGAAGCTGACGAGGCCGCTGCGGGTCCCGCGGGGTCCGAGGAGACGGATGCCCGGCAATGCGGCGAGCCGCTGGTAGGCCGCGGCCGCGAGTTCCGTGTCGTGCCGCGCGATCGCCTCACGCCCCACGCCGTCAAGGTAGTCGCAGGCGGCGGCCAGCCCGACCGCGCCGGCGATGTTCGGCGTGCCCGCCTCGAAACGCTCCGGCGCCGGTTTCCAGGTCGCGCCCTCGTAGGTCACCGTCACAACCATGCCCCCGCCGGTCTCGTCGGGCGGCATCGCGTCGAGGAGCTCGCGGCGGCCGTAGAGCACACCGATACCAGTCGGCCCGCACATTTTGTGGCCGGAGAACGCGACGAAATCGGCGCCCAGCGCGCGCACATCGAGCGGCACGTGGCCGATGGACTGCGCGGCATCGATGACCGTCACTGCGCCCGCCGCGCGGGCCCGGGCGCACAGCGCCGCCGCGGGATTAACGACCCCGAGTGTGTTCGAGATGTGCGTGAAGGCGAAGACCTTCACGGCCGGCGTGAGCAACGTGTCCAGCGCCGCGAGGTCGAGACCGCCCTCGGCGTCGGCGCCGATGACCGGCACCAGGCGGAGCGTGGCTCCCGTCGCGCGGGCGAGTTGCTGCCACGGCACCAGGTTGGAGTGGTGCTCCATCTCGGTCGTCAGGATGACATCCCCGGCCCGCAGCCGGGCCGCGAGGCCGCGGGCAATGACGTTGATGCTCTCCGTCGTGCCGCGCGTGAAGATGACCTCGGCGGGATCGGCCGCGTTGATGAATTTCGCCAGCCGGGCCCGGGACGCCTCATAGGCGTCGGTCGCCCGCATCGAGAGCGCATGGAGACCGCGGTGGACGTTGCTGTTGTCGCGCTCGTAGTAGCGCGCGATCGCCTCGATTACGGCGCGCGGTTTGTGCGAGGTGGCCGCGTTGTCGAGGTACACCAGCGGCTTGCCGTGCACCAGCTGGTGCAGCACCGGGAAATCGGAACGAAGATCGCGGCCAAGAGACATGAATGATGAAATCGGACCGGACGGCGGATGCTTAGCCGCCACCGTGAGTCCGAAGCGAAGGAACCGCGTCGGCAGGTGTCAGCAACCGAGTTCCGCCGAAAACCGGCCTGGGCCCGGGCGCTTCGCCGGCGGGCATGAGGACGTGCGGTCGCCGAACGCTCGGCTTCAGCGCCAGGCCTCGTCGAAGAAGCCGGCCTCGACGATCCGGCCGGGCCAGCGGGCGCCGGGCGCCTCACGAAGATCGATCACGGCGTGGTCGGGCAGCTTGGGGATCTGCAGGGCGTTCGTGCCGTAGGCGTGCTCGCGCAAATCGATGCCGCTGTTGAGCACGACGTACCGGGCGGGATTCAGCGGGTTGGGAAAAATCAGGACTGGGGCGTGATGAGCGGCGTCATGGGAGCGGCCGCGGAATTCCAATGCGCGGGCGTCCCAGCGGAGAGGCAGTCCTGACAGGATCCGTGCAAGCAGACGGTTCGAGGCCGGATCGCCCCAGAGGATGAGATTGCGCCCGGCGATATCCTCCTCGGAAACGGCGGTATCGTCTTTCACCGGCGCTTCTCCCCGGAAGATGTCGCGCCACATCTTAGTGGCGTGCGCGAGCTCCGCGGTCGCCCAGGCGCCGACGGTCGCGTTCAAGGGCTTGCCGGTGGGACGAACGAAAACGAAGGGCGCCATAAAGGCGTCGTTGACGGGGCCGGTGAGTCCGGGCCGCTTGCGGAGCCCGGCGGCGGCGCCGAGGGTCCAGGCTGCTCCCTCGCGGCGCAGCACCGCGTCGGCGGGGGCGCCGGAGGGCAGCTCCAGCGCGTGGCCGTCGATCGTGACGCGGCGGGCGCCTGGCAGAAGCAGGCGAACCGCGGTGACGTTGGCGGTGGTCACGGTCACGACGCCGCTTTCGTCGCGGGTCGCGGTGAGGTCGGAGCGTTCCCAGTGGCGAGCCAGCCCCTCGAAGCGCAGCCAGGATGCTGCGGGGTAGCGGAGCGTGCGGGTGGTGAGGCGCAGCTCCCGCGGGAGCGGATCGCGGCCGCGCGCGAGGAGTGCCTCGAGCCGGTCCGTGAGCTCGCGGCGGGTGTCGGGGTGGTACTTGTGGCCGGTCTTTGGTCCCACGAGGTGGGGGATCTCCAGCCCCTCGGCGGCCGCGGCCTCGACCATGAAATCCGCGGCGGCCTTCTGGGGGTCCTCGTCCCCGCTGTAGGCGATGGTCGGACAGTTGAACAGATTTCGGGCGTAGTCGGTGGCGTTGTACCAGCCCCACAGCTTCTGCTCCCACCATTCGGGTGGCTCCTTCCCTGGGGCGAAGGCCTTGGTGTAACGCGCGACCTCGACGAAACCGGCGCCCGGTGCGGCCGCGGCCCAGAGTCCGGCATGGTGCGTGGCGAGATGCCAGGCGCTCGCGCCGCCCATGGAGAAACCCGCGACGAGGATGCGATGGTCGTCGATCGCGTACGTGCCGCGTGCCGCCGCCATCGCCTCGAACACGTCAATTTCCCCGGCGAACTTGGTCGCGTTGCAGAAGCGGCCGTAGGGAATCAGGGTGACTACGCCGGAAGGGGTCAGCTGCGGCGGCCCCGCCTCGCGCTCGGCAATGAAGGCGAGTTCGTTTCGTTTCTCGCCGCGGCCGAGCAGCCAGACCATCAGGCGCGCCGGTTGGTCGCGACGCGTGCCCTCCGGCACCACGAGGCCGTACGGTTGCACCGACCCATCGAGCGCGGAGCGGTGACCGCGCACGATGAGGCCGGTGGCATCGAGCCACGGCGCGCGGCCGGCGCGAAGATCCGCGACGCGCCCGCGTCCGGTGACCAGCGCCCGGCGGGCGACGGCGACGTGCTTGGCGTCGAGGAACTCGTCGAAACGCAGCGCCCAATCAACCGCCTTGTGGAAGACCTCGGCGTCGGGCAGCAGGGCGGCGAGATGAGATGCGGAGCCCGCGAGTTCGCGCGCGGCGGCGTCGAGTTCGGCGCGAAGGGCGGCGGCGCCGGCGGAGAGTTCCGCGCGGGCGTCGGCGGGTACCGTGATCCCCGCGGGCGGCAGGCGCTTCGCGGGGGGAGGCGGGGTCTGGGCCGAGGCCGTCGCGGAGAGGAGGGCGGCGGCCAGGGCCGCGGAAACGATGCGCATCGGGTGGGGCCGGTCGCGCCCGGGCCGCGGCCGGAGGAGGGGAGTGTTCAGATGCCGGCGAGAATCTTCCGGATGCGCACCCAGGCGTCGGCGCGGGCCTGCTTGTTTTCCGCGCTTCCGGCGGGGTCCTCGCCCGCGCGCATGAAGCCGTGGCCGGCTCCCTCGTAGGTCACAGGTTCGAAAAACTTCCCGGCGGCCTTCATGCCCTCAATCGCGGCGGGGAGGCCGGCGTTGATCCGGGCGTCGTTGCTCGCGTAGAAGCCGTGCACGGGCGTCTTGATGCGCGCCATGTCCTTCGCGTCGGCGGCGGTGCCGTAGAAGACCAGCCCCGCCTGGATGCCGGGATTATGGACGGCGTGGAGGAAAGTCTTGGCGCCGCCCCAGCAGAAACCGCCCACGACCACCTTGCCGTTGCAGGCGTCGAGCTTGCGCACGTGCGCGATGGCGGCGACGAGGTCGGCGTCGATCTGCGCCTGCGGGAGACCCTGGATTTTGGCCCGCGCGCCGTCGGGGCCGCCGAGCGACTCGGTGCCGCCGCCGTTGGGACCGGCGCCCGAAAGGAAGTCGGGGGCGATCGCGATGTAGCCCGCCTCGGCGAACTGGTCGACCATGCCCCGCATCCAGTCGGTGAGGCCGAAGATCTCGTGGATGAGAACAACCGCGGTGGCCTTGCCCTTGACCTCGGGGAAACCGAGGAAGCACTTCACCTCGCGGTCCCCGTGGCGGACGGTGACCCATTCGAGGTGACGCGGGGATTTCTCGAGCCTTGGTTTGGCCCAGTCCTGGGCCGTGACCGGCGCGGCGATGACGAGAGCGAGCAGAACGAGGAGCTTTTTCATCAGGAGGGAGGCGGGGTTGAAGGGGCGGTGGAAGACAACGTGCGCGGCATGCGTGAAGCAAGAGCGGGGGCGACGCCGGGACTCGCCTTCCGGGCCGCCACGTGGCAGCAAACCCTCGTGATACCCCTCACCTGTTTCCCCCGTTCCGCCCGACTCGCCTGCCTGGCGCTGATTCCCGCTTCCCTGGTCCCCGCGGCCGAGGAGCCACTGCGGGAGCGCGCCCTGTCGGCGATGGCGCGGTCGACCGCCTTCATGCGCTCGATCGCGACGGAGGGCGGTTTCCTGTGGCGCTACTCGCCGGACCTGAGGGAGCGCGCGGGGGAAAACGAGGCCACCCCCTCCCAGATCTGGGTGCAACCGCCCGGCACCCCGTCGATGGGCCAGACGTTCCTGCGCGCGTGGGAGGTGACGGGCGAGCCGCTTTACCTGGACGCCGCCAAAGCGGCGGCCGACGCGCTCGCCGCCGGGCAGCTGGAGTCGGGCGGCTGGGACTACCTGGTCGATTTTGATCCGGTCCAGGCCGCGCGCTGGTACCGGCGGACGGATGTCGGCCGTGTTCCGGCGGCCGAGGCCGCGCAGCGGCGCAACACCACGACCTTCGACGACGACAACACGCAGAGCGCGTTGCGCCTGTTGCTGGCCGTGGCCGACGCCGCCCGGGGGCCGGTCGGTGACGCGCGGGACGCCCGCATCGTGACGGCGCGGGACTACGGGCTCCGTCGCCTGCTGGAGGCGCAGCGGCCCAACGGCGGCTGGCCGCAGCGCTGGACCGGGGTGGTGGTGGACGCGCGGGATTACCCGGCGCAGCCGGCCCGTTTCCCGGCGGACTACGCGCGGGAGTATCCGAAGGAAAACTACATGGGGCATTACACGCTGAACGACAACACCCAGCGCGACTGCGTGATGACGCTCCTCGAGGCCGCGCGGCGCACCGGACGGGCCGAATACCGGGAGGCGGCGCTGCGGGGTGGCGATTTCCTGCGGTTCGCCCAGTTGCCGGAGCCCCAGCCGGTGTGGGCTCAGCAGTACAACGCGCGGATGGAGCCGGCCTGGGCGCGCGCCTTCGAGCCGCCGAGCGTTGTCTCGGGCGAAAGCGTCGGCGCGATCCGCCTGCTGATCGACCTGCACCTCGAGACGGGGGAGGCGCGCTACCTCGAGCCGATCCCGCGGGCGCTGGCGTGGTTCCGGAGATCCGAGCTCGCCCCCGGCGTGTGGGCGCGGATGTACGAGCTGCGCACCAACACCCCGGTCTACGGCGACCGCGACGGGAAGATCAAATACCGCTTGGAGGATCTGAGCCCCGAGCGTCAGACCGGCTATTCGTGGCGCGGGCCCTACGGGTTCGCCGCCGCCGAGAAGTACCATGCCGAGGTTGTCGCGGCGGGGCGCGAGGGCGTGCTGGCCGAACGCGCGGCGGCGGCCGTGAAGGCGCGCACG